>NZ_JBKYMO010000159.1:0-11863 GCF_047302915.1 Massilia sp. CT11-108
ACGCCGCCCTGCGCGACTGGATCGGCAACGGCCGCCTGCGCCGCGTCCTGCCCGACTGGTCGCTGCCGACGGCCAGCCTCTGGTGCGTGATGCCGGGACGGCGCCTGATGCCGGCGCGCACGCGTGTGTTCGTCGACATGCTGAAGGCGCACATGGATGCCGTCATGAGCGGGTAATTTTTGAAAACGCTTGACACATGTGCGTACGCACATAACACTATGCCCATGACTGCTTCCGAACGACTCATTGCCTGCAACTGCTTCGCCTCCCGCAAGGCGGCGCGTCTGGTGACGAAGATGTATGAAGACCACCTGTCGCGCGTGAACCTGACGAGCACGCAGTTCTCGATCCTGGTCTACATCGACGAGGTCAAAGAGGGCTCGATGAAGGATCTCGCCGAGGCGATGGTGATGGAGCGCACGAGCGTGATCCGCGCGCTGCAGCCTTTGGCCCGCGACGGCCTCGTGGCCATCGGACCGCACGAGGACGACGCGCGCCGCAACGTCGTGCGCCTCACCGATGCGGGCCGCGCCAGGCTGGCGCAAGCGATGCCCGTGTGGCAGACGGCGCAGGCCGAGTTCGAAAGCCGGTTCGGTGCGGAACTGGCCGGGCAGCTCCGCGGCGTGGGCTGATCGGTTCAGCGGGCCTCGAACACGAGGCACGTGGTCGTTGCATGCGCATACAGCCGGCCCTGCGCATCGACGATCTGCCCTTCTGCCGTCGCGAGCTGGCGGCCGCAATGGAGCACCGTGCCGATCGCGCGCAGCGGCCCGCCGTCGAGCCGCGCGCCGCGCACGAGGTTCACGCTCAGCTCCGCCGTCGTGTAGGCGTATCCCGGTTCGAGCGCGGTCTGCACGGCGCAGCCGACGGCCGAGTCGAGCAGGGTCGCGTACCAGCCACCGTGCACGGTCCCCATCGGATTCAGGTGTTTTGCCTGCGGCGTGCCCTGGAACGTGGCCTTGCCCTTCTCGACCTCGACGAGGAAGAAGTCGAGCGTCTCGGCGATGTGCGCATACGGGAAGCGGCCGTCGAGCAGCGCTTCCATGATGGCCAGGCCCGTCATCCCGCGCGCTTCCTGCGCCGGCACCACGCCCGGACGTCCGCCGCCCTGCTCGATGCGCGCACGCACCGCGCGCAGCTGTTCTTCCCATTGTTGTGCCACCGTCGGCTGCGTCTCCATGCGATCCTCCTGTCGTGTGATTGGGTGTATATGCAAGGCTCCGGGCGGATTATGCACGGGTTCCGGCGTCCCCGGGGTTATACTCGCTAGAGGGACGGCACTAACGCCATCCCGGCAATGGAATACCGTACATGACATCGAACGACCCCCTGTGCAACTGCCTCGCCCTGCGCCAGGCGTCGCGTTACATCACCGGCGTGTACGACCAGGTGCTGAGCGAGGCCGGCCTGCGCGTCACGCAGTTCTCCATCCTGTACAAGCTGCTGGGGCTCGGGCCGATGACGGTCAACCAGATGTCCGCCGAACTGGTCATGGACCGCACGACACTCACCCGCAACCTCAAGCCGCTCGAGCGCGATGCCCTCGTGACGACCGGTCCCAGCGAGCACGACAAGCGTGAACGCGTGATCGTCCTCACGCCGGCCGGCAAGGCCAAGGTGAAAGCCGTGCTGCCGCTGTGGCGCCGCGCCCAGCAGACCTTCGAACAGAACTTCGGCAGCGAACGCGCACTCGAACTGCGCATGCTGCTGCGCGCCGTCGTCGAGACGGGCATACACGAGCCCGAAGTCAAATAAATCCGCTCGCCGGCAGGCCGCGCGTCATGCGCTTTTCAAAATACGTGTATATACTCCTATTTGCACGACCCCGCCATCCAACCCGAAAGGAGTCATCATGTCTGCCCGCGACATCGTCCTGTGTGCCCCCGTGCGTACCGCCATCGGCGCGTTCAACGGTTCCCTGAAATCCATCCCCGCCGTCGAACTGGGCGCGGCCGCCGTGCGCGCCGCCGTCGAGCGCGCGGGCATCGCTCCGGACGCCATCGACGCCGTCCTGATGGGCAACGTGGTCCAGGCGGGCAACCGCATGAACCCGGCGCGCCAGGCCGCGGTCCACGGCGGCATTCCCGTGAGCGTGCCCGCAATGACGCTGAACCGCGTGTGCGGCTCGGGCGCGCAGGCCATCGCGTCGGCCGCGCACGAGATCCTGGCCGGCGAATCCAGCGTCGTGCTGGCCGGCGGCATGGAAAACATGGACCAGGCGCCGTACCTGATGCCGCAGGCCCGCTGGGGCGCGCGCATGGGCCATGCGCAGATCTACGACAGCCTGCTGCACGACGGCTTGAACGACGCGTTCTCCGCCCAGCACTCGGGCTGGCACACGGAGGATCTCGTGAAGGACGTGGACCTCACCCGCGCCGCGCAGGACCGCTGGGCCGAGCGTTCGCAGCGCCGCTTCTCGGAAGCCCAGGCGGCCGGTGCGTTCAAGGATGAAATCGTGGCGATCGAGATCGCGGGCAAGCGCGGCGTGCAGCTGTTCGACACGGACGAAGCGAACCGCCCGGACACCACCTTGGAGACGCTGGCGAAACTGAAGCCGGCGTTCCGCCCGAACGGCACGATCACGGCCGGTAACGCGCCGGGCCTGAACAGCGGCGCGGCCGCCGTCATCGTCGCCGACCGCGCGACGGCCGAGCGCCTGGGGCTGCAGCCGGTCGCACGCCTCGTCGCATCAGGCGTGGCGGCCGTGGAGCCGGGCATGTTCGGCCTCGGTCCCGTGCCGGCCGTGCAGAAAGCCCTTGCGCGCGCGGGGTGGAACGTCGGCGACGTCGACCGCTACGAAATCAACGAGGCGTTCGCCGCCGTGCCGCTGGCGGTGGCGAGAAAACTGTCACTGGCGGAAGACGTCATCAATGTCGAAGGGGGCGCGGTGGCACACGGTCACCCGATCGGCGCAACGGGGGCCGTGCTGACGGTGCGGCTGCTGCATGCGATGCGGCGCGGGCTGGCGCGGCGTGGCGTCGTCACGCTGTGCATCGGGGGCGGGCAGGGGATTGCGCTGGCGCTGGAGCAGATCGCATGAACACGCGGACGCTAAAAAATACGCGAACGTAAAACGACGTCGTCCCCGCGCAGGCGGGGATCCAATTTTCAAGCGTTACGTTGACGCATGCAGAACCAGGGCCCCCGCCTGCGCGGGGGCGACGGATTACGCCGCCACCATCTCCCGCACCCGCTCCACCAGAAACTCCCTGAGCACCCTGACGGCCGGCGACACCTGCCGCCGGTTCGCCAGCACCATGTACAGCGGCTGGTTGTTGCCCTCCCAGTCCGCGCACACGGTATGTAGCGCACCGCTTGCGAGATCGGCCTGCACGTCGATGCGCGAGCGGTAGCACAGCCCCAGGCCAGCCAGTGCCCAGCGCCGCACGATCTCGGAATCGTCAGCCACGCGATCGCCGCGCACCGTCACCTCGATCTCGGCACCGTGCTTGTAGAAGCGCCAGCGGTCGTTGACCGACTCCTCCAGCATGAAGCACAGGCAGTTATGCGCGGATAGGTCATGCGGCGACGCCGGCGCGCCGTGCCGCGCCAGATACGCAGGCGACGCGCACAGCACGCGGCGGTTCGTTTCCAGCAGCGGCAGCGCCACCATGCTGGACTCTCTCGGCTTGCCGAAGCGGAGCGCGATGTCGACGGGCTCGCGATAAATATCGGCCAGCCGGTCCGTCAGCTGCAGCCGCAGGCGCACGGCCGGATGCCGTTCCTGGAACGCGTTCAGCCACGGCAGCACGACGTGGCGGCCGAGGTCGGACGGCATCGAGATCTGCAATTGTCCCTCGATCGTGTTTTCTCCCGCACGTACCTCCGCCTCGGCGTCGCGCAGGCCGTCGAGCAGCGGGCGGCAGCGGGCCAGCAGGCGTTCGCCGGCCACCGTCAGGCGCATGCTGCGCGTCGTGCGCACGAACAGCGCCGTACCGAGATCCGCCTCCAGCCGCTTCAGGCTCGCGCTGGCGACGGCCGGCGATACATCCAGCACGCGCGCGGCCGCGGAGAGGCCGCCTTGCTCGGCCGTGGTGACGAACAGTTCGAGGTCGCGCAGATTCATTTTTCAAATAAATTTTGAAAGTGATTTCTTGATTGCGCAGTTTATCAAAAAGATCGAAGCGCCCAGAATGACAACCATCGATCACCAAGGAGCCACCATGAAAGCCATCGCCTACCAGGACAACCTGCCCATCGCTCACGCCGATGCCCTCGTCGACATCACCCTGCCGGACCCGGTCGCGACCGGCCGTGACCTGCTCGTCGAGGTGCGGGCCGTGTCCGTGAACCCCGTCGACGTGAAGGTGCGCGCCGGCTCGAAACCGGCCGACGGCGAGTGGAAAGTGCTGGGCTGGGATGCCTCCGGCATCGTGAAGGCCGTCGGGCCGGACGTGACGCTGTTCCGTCCGGGCGACCGCGTCTGGTACGCCGGCTCCATCGCCCGCGCCGGCAGCAACAGCGAGCTGCAACTGGTCGACGAGCGCATCGCCGGCAGGATGCCGCAGTCGCTGGACTTCGGCGGCGCCGCCGCGCTGCCGCTGACGAGCCTCACGGCGTGGGAACTGCTGTTCGACCGTCTGGAAGTGCCGACCGACGAGCGCGGCAAAGGCAAGACGTTATTGGTGATCGGCGCGGCGGGCGGCGTCGGCTCGATCCTCGTGCAGCTGGCGCGCCAGCTGACCCGCCTGACGGTCGTCGGCACGGCGTCACGTGCGGAGACGCGCGACTGGGTGCTGAAGCACGGCGCCCACCACGTGATCGACCACGGCAGGCCGCTCACCGACGAGATCCAGCGTGCGGGCCTGGGCGCGCCGGACTACGTGATCAGCCTCACGCACACGGAGCAGCACTTCGACCAGATCGTCGAGATCATCGCGCCGCAGGGTAAATTCGGGCTGATCGACGACCCGGCCCCGATCGACGTCCGCAAGTTCAAGCGCAAGGCCGTGTCGCTGCACTGGGAACTGATGTTCACGCGCGCGCTGTTCTCGACGCCGGACATGATCCGCCAGCACGAGATCTTGAATCGCGTGGCGGACCTGATCGACGCGGGCACGATCCGCTCGACGGCCAACGAGAATTTTGGACGCATCGATGCGGCGAACCTCAAGCGAGCGCACGCGCTGATCGAGTCGAACCGCGCGCAGGGCAAGATCGTGCTGGCGGGGTTCTGATTACAAGCGCCGCGTAAATTCCATCGAAATCGGATAGACCATCTCGCACGGCTGCCCGTGGCAGGCGGCGGGCTTGTAGCGCATGGCCATCGCGGCGCTGGCGATGTAGCGGATCACGTCGTCGTCGAAGCTGCCCACCTTGCGCACCTCCTTCGCCTTGCCGTCCGCGCCGACCAGCACGTGCAGGCGCAGCAGGCCGCGGGCGGCGTACTTGCCGGCGACAGCCACCGCGAGCCGGTTGAATTCGACGGTGCCGTTCAGCGGATACGGCGGATCGTCGCCAGGTTCCAGCGCCGGATAACCGTTGCGGACGATATCCTTCTGTTCGGGGGTGAGACCATCCCAGCCGACGTTGGTCGGCAGCGGCGAGCGCACGTCCGTCTTCGCCAGCAGCGTGCCCGTGTCCGGCTCGGCCTGGCGCTGCTGGAACGTGTTCTCCGGCTTGGGACGGGCCAGCGCCCCGTTGCGGGCACCAACATCGAGCGTGCCGACGCGGCCGCTGCCCGCATACGTGATGCGGTCGCCATCGACTGGACGGCCATCGCGGAACTCGCCTTCGACCATGCCGCCGAGCGCGTACGTGAGACGGCCCTGGCCGTTCGGCCGGTCGGCGTGGAATTCGCCCTGGTAGGTATCGCCGTTCGGATAGATCTGCACGCCCTTGCCCTCGCGCCGCATCATCTTGAGGCCGCCTTCGTAGCGCAGCTCGCTGGCAAAGTGCAGGTAACCCTCGCCATCCGGCACGCCGTCGGTCAGCGAGCCGATGTACGTGAATTTGTCGCCTGCTTTCAGCTTCGCTTCACCGCTGACGGCGCCGTGCGCGAGCGTGCCTTCGATGCGGCGCGTGGTGCCGTCCTTCGTCGTCCATTCGAGCACGCCCTTGCCTTCCGCATAGCCATTGTTGCAGGGGCCCGTCCAGTGCACGGACTGGTCGTTGGGTGCCGGGAGAAGTTTGCCGACCTGGCAATCGTCGGCGTGGGCCGCCTGTGCGAGGCAGGCAGCCAGGAGGAGAGGCAGGGCGGTTTTCATCAACCCACTCTAGCATGCGGACCCGGACCGCATGCTCACCGATTCTCACCGCTGGCGCAGCCTGAGCGACATGTAGCTCAAGTCATGGCCGACCCCCGCGATCCGGAGCATGTCCGCCACGCGCGCGACGGTCGTGAAGCCGGCGCGCGCATACAGTTCGACCGCCGGCCGGTTGTCGGACAGGACCTCGAGATCGATCCACTCGATGTCCGTTTCGGCCCGTGCCCAGGCGGCCGCCGTTTCGAGCAGGCGTCGCCCGAGTCCGCGCCGCCGCCACACGCGGTGCACGCCCATGCCGAGCATGGCGCGGTGCGTCGCGGCCGGTTCCGGGCGGCCGCGCAGGTCGATGTGGCCCGCGATGTCGCCGTAGGCGTCGATGGCGAGCCACAGGCGGCGCCAGCCCGGCTGGCCGGCGGGGATGTCGATGCCCTTGATGAATGCGATGCGCAGCCCGGCCGGCAGGCGCGGCTGGCCCGGAGCGATGGGCTGGAACAGCGGCGTGCCGTCGGCGCCGTTGTCGCGCAGGTGGTCGTCCAGGTAGGCGAAGAATGGCGCCAGGTCGGCTTCATTGGCCGGGCGGATCGTCAACGCCTCCGTGTTGTCCATCAATGCGGTCACAAAGCCCTTGCAATCAAAATCTTCTGGATGTCGCTCGTGCCTTCGTAGATCTGGCACACGCGCACGTCGCGGTAGATGCGCTCGACGGGGAAGTCGGCCACGTAGCCGTAGCCGCCGAACACCTGCATCGCCGACGATACCACGCGCTCGGCCATCTCGGATGCGAACAGCTTGGCCATCGCGGCTTCCTTCAGGCAGGGCAGGCCCGCATCCTTCATCGCCGCGGCGTGCAGGATCAGCTGGCGCGCGGCCTCGATCTGCATCGCCATCTCGGCCAGGCGGAACTGCACCGCCTGGTGGTCGAAGATCGGCGTGCCGAAGCTTTCGCGCTCCTTCGCATACGCCAGCGCGGCCTCGAACGCGGCGCGCGCCATGCCCACCGATTGCGACGCGATGCCGATGCGTCCGCCCTCCAGGCCCGACAGCGCGATCTTGTAGCCTTGTCCTTCTTCGCCGATCAGGTTTTCAACCGGGACGCGGCAGTTGTCGAACACGATCTGCGCCGTGTCCGACGAATGCTGGCCCATCTTCTGTTCGATGCCGGCGACGATGTAGCCGGGCGTATCGGTCGGCACCCAGAACGCGCTGATGCCCTTCTTGCCGGCCGCCTTGCTTGTTACGGCCATGACGATCGCGACGTCGCCATTCTTGCCGCTCGTGATGAACTGCTTGGTGCCGTTCAGGACGTAGTGGTCGCCGTCGCGCACGGCCGTCGTGCGCAGGGCGGCGGCGTCGCTGCCCGTGTGCGGTTCCGTCAGCGCGAACGCGCCCAGCAAATCGCCCTGCGCGAGCGGGCGCAGCCAGCGTTCCTTCTGCGCCGCGTTCGCGTACGTCATCGCGATCGAGCACACGGGGCAGTTATTGACCGAAATGATGGTGGAGGTGCCGCCGTCGCCGGCCGCGATCTCTTCCAGCACCAGCGCCAGCGCGACGTAGTCGAGGCCCGCGCCGCCGTACTGCTCGGGCACGGCCACGCCGAACGCGCCCAGCTGGGCCAGTTCCTTCAGCTCGTCCTTCGGAAAATGGTGCTCGCGGTCCCAGCGTGCCGCATTGGGCGCCAGGCGTTCCTGCGCGAAGGTGCGCAGGGCGTCGCGGATCATCTGGTGTTCTTCGGTCAAAATCATGTTGTCTCGGTTGTTATCTTGGACGGCTCACCATGGGATGGGCGTGCCGTCGTAATTGAGGAAGGCGCCGTTCTGCGCCGGCGTCGCCTTGGCCAGGGTGGCGCGCAGTCCAGCCGCGCTCTGCTCGACGGTGAGCGTGGCGCTCGCGCCGCCCATGTCGGTCTGCACCCAGCCCGGATGGAACGTCAGGCACGTCGCGCCCTGCGGGCCGTACGTCAGCGCGGCGTCGGCCAGCACGGAATTCAGCGCGGCCTTGCTGGCGCGGTACAGCGAGCCCTGGTTGCTCGTGCGCGTGCCGATGGAACCCATGCGCGACGAGATCACGGCCACCTTGCCGCGCGTGGCAGTCACCAGCGGTGCGACGATCGGCAGCAGGCGCATCGCGGCCAGCACGTTCGTGTGCATGACGTCGTCGAACTCCTTCTCCGTCGGGAAGCCGGCGTGATCGGGGCCGTACACGCCCGCGACGAGCCAGGCGGCGTCGACCTTTTCGTCGTCCAGCTTCCAGCCCAGGCCACCGATCGATTCGGCATTCGTGACGTCGACCTGGTGCGCTTCCGCGCCGAGCCGGCGCAGCGCATCGCAATCCGCGGGCTTGCGCGCGGTGGCGATGACGCGCCAGCCGTCGGCGCGGTATTGACGGGCCAGTTCGAGGCCGATGCCGCGCGAGGCGCCGATGATGAGGGCTGTGGACATGGATGCTCCTTCACGGTATGGATGACAGTCCGTCACCATACCGTGTTTTAGCAACGCGTGCGTGACGGTCAGACCATCTCGATCGCCATCGCGGTCGCTTCGCCGCCGCCGATGCACAGCGACGCCACGCCGCGCTTGCCGCCCGTCTTCTTCAGCGCGCCCAGCAGGGTGACGATGATGCGCGCGCCGGACGCGCCGATCGGGTGGCCCAGCGCGCACGCGCCGCCGTGGACGTTGACCTTGCTGTGCGGGATGTCCAGCTCGTGCATCGCGGCCATCGGCACGGCGGCGAACGCTTCGTTGATCTCGAAGAGGTCGACGTCTTTCGGCGTCCAGCCAGTCTTCTTGAACAGCTTCTTCAGCGAGCCGATCGGGGCGGTCGCGAACTGGTCCGGTTCCTGCGCGTGCGTCGTGTGCGCGACGATGCGGGCGAGCGGCGTCACGCCCAGTTCCTTCGCCGTCGACTCGCGCATCATGACGAGGGCCGCGGCGCCGTCGTTGATCGACGACGAAGACGCCGCCGTGATCACGCCATCCTTCTTGAAGGCCGGACGCAGCGTCGGGATCTTGTCGACCTTCGCCTTGACGGGGCCTTCGTCCTTCTCGACGATCGTTTCGCCCAGGCGGTTCGCGACGGTCACCGGTGCGATCTCCCACTGGAAATCGCCGGACTCGGTGGCGTTCTGCGCGCGCTTGACGGATTCGATCGCGAACGCATCCAGCTGCTCGCGCGAAAAACCGTACCTGGCCACGCACTCCTCGGCGAACGTGCCCATCGAGCGGCCTTCGCCCGTCTTCTCGTTGCGCGAATACGCGTCTTCCAGGCCGTCCATCATCATGTGGTCGAACATGACGCCATGGCCGAGGCGGTAGCCGCCGCGCGCCTTCGGGATCAGGTACGGGGCATTGGTCATCGACTCCATGCCGCCCGCCACGACGACGTCCGCGCTGCCGGCCTTGAGCACGTCGTGCGCGAAGATCGCGGCCTGCATCGCGGAGCCGCACATCTTCGACAGCGTGACGGCGCCGGTCGACAGCGGCAGGCCCGCCTTGATCAGCGCCTGGCGCGCCGGCGCCTGGCCCTGGCCGGCCATCAGGCAGTTGCCGAAGTAGACGTGCTCGACGAGGCTCGCGTCGACGCCGGCGCGCTCGACGGCCGCCTTGATCGCCACGGCGCCCAGGTCGCTCGCGGATTTCGAAGAGAAGTCGCCCTGGAAGGCGCCCATCGGGGTACGGGCGGCGCCGACGATAACGATTGGATCATTCATTGTGTAAGGTCTCCAAGTAATGGGGTTGCGGCGAGGGTGTCGCCGGGTTCGTTGGGTCCGCGAGATGGAACCGGATGTGCTGCGGATACGGAAAAATGTCTTCGAGCTCGCCTGCGAGGATGCGGTCCTTGTGCGACTGCCACCAGACGCGCGTCAATAGTGCGGCATGGTGTTTCATGAACGCGGCGCGTATCTTTGGGTTCGCGAGCAGGAAGCGCGCGAATTGTTCGGGAAAGACGTCGTGCTTGCCGATGGGATACCAGGGCTCGGCGGCCATCTCGTCTTCCTCGTTCCGCGGCTGCGGGATGTCGCGGAAGTTGCAATCGGTGAGGTACTCGATCTCGTCGTAGTCGTAGAACACGACGCGGCCATGTCGGGTCACGCCGAAGTTCTTGTACAGCATATCGCCCGGAAAAATATTCGCGGCGACGAGGTCGCGGATCGCATTGCCGTACTCGAACACGCCATGTTCGATGAGGTCGTCGTCGCCGCTGCGCTGTGCACGGTCCAGGTAGATATTCAGCGGCACCATGCGCCGCTCGATGTACAGGTGCTTGATGACGATGTGGTCGCCTTCGATGTCGACGAGCGAAGGGGCGAACCGGCGCAGTTCGGCCAGCAGTTCCTCGTCGAAGCGGGACAGCGGAAAGGCCACGTCCGAGTACTCCAGCGTGTCCGCCATGCGGCCCACGCGGTCGTGGTGTTTCACCAGCAGGTATTTTTCCTTGATGCGGGCCCGTGTCGTCTCTTTCGGCGGCGGATAGAAATCCTTGATCACCTTGAACACGTACGGGAAGGAGGGCAGTTCGAACACGAGCATCACGAGTCCGCGGATGCCGGGCGCGATACGGAAGGCGTCGGAGCTGTGCTTCAGGTGCTGCAGGAAGTCGCGGTAGAACAGCGTCTTGCC
The DNA here is from genome assembly GCF_047302915.1 of Massilia sp. CT11-108. NCBI lineage: Bacteria > Pseudomonadati > Pseudomonadota > Betaproteobacteria > Burkholderiales > Oxalobacteraceae > Massilia > Massilia sp. CT11-108. Next base: position 10,823 of record NZ_JBKYMO010000159.1, read on the forward strand.
CTGCTTTTGCAGGCCGAGGATCGTGTAGATTTCGCTGCGCGGCTTTTTCGGCATGAGGCTGCGCAGGAATTGCACGAACGCCGACGGCACCTCCATGTCGACCATAAAATAGGCGCGCGTGAACGAGAACAGCAGGATCACCTGCTCGGGGTCGGTCAGCACCGCATCGAGGACGAGCCGGCTGGCGCGGTCGTGCAGGATCGGCACGACGAACGGATGCTCGCGGGCGCCGTTGATGACGCGGCCGACTATATAGGCGGCCTTGTTGCGGAAGAACAGGCTCGACAGCACGTGCAGCTGCTGGTTCGGCTCGCGCTCGTGCAGGCCGAAATGCTCGACCATGCGTGCCTCCACGAGCGCGATGTCGCGGTCGAGGTCAGCGAACGGGCAGTCGAGCTGGAAATTCGTCACCATGCGCCGCAACGAGAAGCGCAGGCCGTCCGCTGCCGGGTAGTACACGCGGTAGGTCGGGGCCGGCTCGTCCGTCTCGATATATTCCGTCGAAACGGCCGGGCGCACGAAGATGAAATCGTTGCGGTAATAGCTGCGGTGCAGGATGTGGCAGCAGACGGAATTGAAGAAGCTCTCCGCCAGTTCCGGGCGCTTGTGGTCCGTCAGCAGGCCAATGTAATGCAGCTTGGTCTCGCGCCAGGTGTCGTCGTCGAGGTCCTCCGGCGCGTATTCGTCTTCCAGCGCATGCACGCATTCCTGCACGCGCTTGTCGTAGAAATCGATGCGCTTGCGCGCGGCCTGCTGGGCCGTCGTCCAGTCGGCACGCTCGAACCAGGTCTTGGCCGTCTTGCTGGCCTGGCGGAACAGCGTGTAGTGGCGGTCGAAGCCGTCCAGGATGGTGCGCGCGATGTCGAAGGCGATCTGGGACGACAGCAGCTTGGGGAAAGTGGCCTGGGTCATCGTGCGGCTCGCGCGGTGGAGAACGTTATTGTTATTGTATTACCCGATCCGTGGGGGGGGGGCGGGGGGGGGGGGGGGGCGGGGGGGGGGGGGGGGGGGGGGGGGGGGGGGGGGGGGGGGGGGGGGGGG
>NZ_JBKYMO010000160.1:0-11839 GCF_047302915.1 Massilia sp. CT11-108
GCGCAGGCCCGCGTACGCGCGGCCGGCCGGCGTCGTGATGTCGTCACGCGCCGCGTGACGCGCTTCGTCGAACGGCGCGCGCTGGATCCAGCGGCTGTCGTGCGCCTTTGCCGGATCGGCGAGGTAGCTGTCGTCGTTGGCCATGGCCAGCTCGTCGCCCATGTACAGCACGGGCAGGCCGCCGAAGCACAGCGCGAGGCCGTGCACGAGCAGCAGGCGCCGCAAGCCTTCCTCGGATCCGTCCGCGCCGGAGAGCGCCGCGGCCGTGCCGTTGGTCGCGAGGCCGCCCTGGAAGCCGACGCCTGCGGCATAGCTCACCTCGTCGTTATAAAAACGCGCGACTTCGGCCAGGCGGTCGAGACTGCCCGCTTCGGCCAGCAGGTGCTTCCAGCCGATGTCGTCGTGGCAGCGCACATAGGTCAGCCAGCTCGCGCCGGATGGCAGCGGCGGCGTGGCGGCGGCGACCGCGCGCACGAGGCCCGCGTCTTCCTCGGCCAGCGCGGCCCAGCCGGCCGTCATGAGGGTGCTGTGGTACGCGAGGTGGCATTCGGGTGCTGCGGCGTCGCCGAAGTACGCGGGCAGTTCGCGCGTGGGCACGATCGCCTCGGCCTTCAGCAGCACGCCCGGTGCGGCGATGTCGACGATGGCGCGCAACGCCTGCAGCAGCAGGTGCGCTTCCGGCTGGTTCATGCAGTCCGTGCCGAGGCGCTTCCACAGGAACGCGGTGGAGTCGAGACGGAACACGTCGATGCCGCGGTTCGCGAGGCGCAGCAGCGCCGCCGCGACCGCTTCGAACACGGCCGGGTTGGCGTAGTTCAGGTCCCACTGGAACGGGTAGAACGTGGTCCACACCCAGCCGCCCAGCGCCGGGACATGCGTGAAATTGCCGGGCGCCGCCTGCGGGAACACCTGGCCCAGCGTACGTTCATACGCCTGCGCCCTGTCTTCGTCCAGCACGTGGAAGAAGGCGCGCATGGCGGTGTCGCCGGTGAGCGCGCCCAGCGCCCACGGATGGTCGTCGGCCACGTGGTTCAGGATCAGGTCCGAGCACAGGCTGATGCCCGCTTCGCGCAGCGCCGCCGTCAGGTCTTCCAGGTCGGCCATCGTGCCGAAGCGCGGGTCGACCTCGTCGAAGCTCGCGACGGCAAACCCGCCGTCGCTCTCGCCCGCGCGCGGACGCAGGAACGGCAGCAGGTGCAGGTACGTGACGCCGAGGTCGCGCAGGTGCGGGATGCGTTCCTTCACGCCGCGCAGGTTGCCGCCGAACTGGTCGACGTACGCGCTGTAGCCGAGCATCGTCGGCGCGCAGAACCAGCGCGGGTCGTCTTCGCGGGCGGCGTCGAGCGCCTGCAGCGCGGCCGGGCGCGCTGCCATCAGGCGCCCGACCCCGGCCATCAGGTTGTCGAACCAGCCGGCGTGGCCGGGCAGGTGGCCGTACAGGCGTTGCAGGCGGTCGGCCAGCACGGCCTCGTGACTCGCGAAACGACGCTGCGCGTCGGCGTGGCGAGCCGGCGGCAACCCGTCGAGCAGGCGGCGCAGGGAATGGGACATCGTGCTCATGGATCCTTAAAACGCGTACTTGACGCTGGCCTTCACGGCGCGCCCCGTGATCGAGCGGGCAGCATGGCCGTCGCCTTCGATCTCGGTGTAGCCGATGCGGTTGAACAGGTTGTTGGCGTTCAGGGACAGCTGCACCTTCGGCGTCAGCTGGTAATTCAGGAACGCATGCACGACCGTGTAGCCGGGCAGGACGAGCGTGTTCGCATCGTCGCCCCAGCTTTTACCGGTGCCGACGACGGCCAGGCCGAAGTTGGCCGCGCCCAGGTCGTAGCTCGGCGTGAGCTGGTACACGGCGTGTGCCTGGCGGCGCGGCGTGTGGCCGATCGTGGCTTCGCCGCCCGGTGCCGTCGCGGTGATCTTCGCATTGGTCAAGGTGAGGCCGCCGTTGACGCGGAAGTCGCCCACGCGATAGGCCGCTTCCAGTTCGGCGCCTTTCGCGTCGTAGCTGTTCGCGGTCGACAGCTGCGTCGTCGCTTCGTAGTTGCTCTCGCGGGTCTTGGCATGGAACAGCGTCAGGAACGTGGACAGGCCGCCACTGCGCCATTTCACGCCGCCTTCCAGCTGTTTCACCGTGTTGATGCTGATCGGCGCGCTGCCGTCCAGCGGGGTGCCGAACAGGATGCGGTCGGCGTTGAACGCCACGCCTTCGCTCGTGCGGGCGAACAGTGCCAGCGACGGCGTGATTCTCCAGTTGCCGCCCACCGAATACGACGTGTGGCCGATGTCGTAGTCGACGTGCTGCACGGTGCCCGGCTGGTACGCCGCCGCATTGGTGGCGATGTTGGCACTGCCCCCGGCGTGCTGGCGGTCGCGGCGCACGCTGGCGTCCACGTTCACGGTGCCCTGCTCCCAGCCGAAGTTCGCGTACGGCGAGTTGGTGCGGTATTCGACGTCGACGGCGCGCGAGCAGCAGCCACCGAATGCCGGCCCCACGTAGCCCGGTGTCGCGCTCGCGGTCTTCAGCAGCGCGGGGTCGTCGCCGGTCGCCTGCATCAGGTACTGGTTGAAGTTCCACGTCAGGCCCAGCTTCTGCAGCGACGAGTACCAGCCCGCCGTCACGTTCAGCTTCGCGCCGTCGATTTTAAATGTCTTGGTCAGGCGCGCATCGTTCAGCGTGTTGCCCGCGTCGTCGATCGACGTGTTGAAGACGACGGCATTAAAGGCGCGGCCGTTGTAGGCCTGGCCTGCGCTGGGGCCCGTCGCGAAGGTATAGCTGCCCACCGTGCCGCTGTCGGCCGGGAACACGCCCACGAAGCGGCCGCTGTTGGACGCCTTGCGGAACTTGTTCGTCACGGTCCAGCCATTGCCCAGGTCGAACGAGCCTTCCAGGCCGATCGCATTGCTCTTCACGGACAGGCCGTCGTTGACGTCGCTCGCAACAATGCCATTGCCCTTGGTGAGCGAGACGTCCTTGACCCAGTACGGCGAATAGAACGATGCATAGCGCGGGTCGATGCCGGCGATTTCCGAGATGTGGCCGTTGTTGACGAGGACCGGCACGGGCAGCGCCGTCGGGCTCTGGTCGTCGAGGTGCTTCAGCGAGACGCGCACGTAGCCGCCGTCGAAGTCGTGCGTGAAGTTCGCGCGCAGCTGGCCGCCCCGCTCGTTCTTGCCGGCCGCGTTGCGGATGCCTTCGCCGCGACGGTAGAAGCCGCCGACGAAGAAGCGGTCGCGCTCCGAGACCGGCGCGCCGTAGTCGAAGTCGACGCGCGTGCTGTCGTAATCGAGGCCGCGCGACAGGCCGATGCTGCCGCCCTGCTGCGCACCGTCCTTGGAGATGAAATTGATGATGCCGCCGGGCGAGTTGGTGGCCAGGGTCGAGGCCGAGCCGCCGCGCACGGCTTCCACGTGGTCGAGGGTGCCGTCGATCTTGATGTAGCTGTCGGGGGTGATGAAGTTGAAGTCGCCGAACTGCAGCACCGGCAGGCCGTCTTCCTGCATCTGCACGTAACGCGCGCCGCCCGCGGAGATGGGCACGCCGCGCACGGTGATGTTGGCATTGCCTTCGCCGCCCGACGACTCCGAGCGCACGCCCGGGATCGAACGCAGCACTTCGGCGGCGCTGGTCGGCGCGAGGTTCTGGATGGCGTCCGCTTCCAGCGTGCTGACCGAAACGCTCGACTTCATCTTGCTCGAACCGATCGGCGTGCCGGTGACGACGACGCGTTCCATCTTCAGGCCATCGGTAGCCGATGCCGGCGCGGCGGCTTCCTGCGCGGACGCCGCACCCAGGTGCAGCAAAGCCAGCGCCACGGCACGCGCCGTGTGCTTCATGCGAACTTCCATGTCTCCTCCGTTTGTATTCGATTTGTTGGCACCTTGTCAGGCACGCGGCCATTATTTCCCTATTTTTGGAAAAATGCAAACGATTGCAATAACGTTGCAAAAACGCTGCAACCGGCTAGCCATGCGGGATTCTCTCGCCTCTGAGGTAAAAAATCGTCGCAATTGCAAACGTTTGCAAATCAATGCGCAACGAGGGTGGAATGGCAACGCCCGGTCAGGCGCTGGCGCGGACGATCAGTTCGGTGGGAAGCTGGACGGAGGGTGCGCTGCGGCCGTCGACGAGGACGAGCAGCGCATCGACGAGCGCGCGCGCGGCCACGTCGCGCGGCTGGGCGACGGTGGTGAGCGGCGGGTGGAAATAACTGGACAACTCGATGTCGTCGTAGCCGACGACGGCCACGTCGACCGGCACGTCCTTGCCCTGTTCGCGCATGGCGTGGATGGATTTCATCGCGAGCAGGTCGCTGCTGGCGAACAGGGCATCGTACGCGACGCCGCGCCGGGCCAGTTCCGCCACGGCCTGGCCGCCGCTCTCGGGCAGGAACGACGATGCCACGTGCAGTTGCGGATCGGGAGAGAGGCCATGCGCGGCCAGCGCTTCGACGTACCCGCGGTGGCGCTGCTCGACCTCGGGCAAGCTGGTGTCGCCGAAGAAGGCAATGCGGCGCCGGCCCTGCGCCAGCAGGCGTTCCGTCGCGAGGCGGCCGCCCGTGACGTTGTCGCCGCCGACCGTCGTGTACAACTGCTGCGGCAGCTGCGCGCCCCAGACGACGAACGGCACGCCGCGCGCGGCCATCTTGTTGAGTTCAGCGTGGTGGCGGCCCTGGCCGATCAGGATCACGCCGATGGCGCGGCCGCCGTCGAATGGGGCGGCGGCGGCGTCGACCTGGTCGGCGTCCACGCGCGAAACGAGCGTGTCGAAACCCTGTTCGCTGAGCGCGTCCGCGAGGCCGCCCAGCATCGACAGGAAGAACGGGTCGGTCAGTTGCTGGCGCGAGGACTGGTCGATCGGGATGACGACGGCCACCGTGCGGTTCTGCTGCAGCCGCAGGTTTTGCGCGCCGATGTTGATCGTATAGTTCAGCGAACGCGCGAGGTCGAGGATGCGGTCGCGCGTTTCCTGGTTGACGAGGGGGCTGTGGCTGAGCGCGCGCGAGACGGTCGACGTCGACACGCCCGCGAGGCGCGCGATGTCGGCCATTTGCAACCGCCGGGACGACGAGGACATCGTATCAGTGCGGGACGGTGTCCTTGAACGACGGCCGTTCCGACAGCTTGTCGAACAGGCGCGCCAGGTTCGGATACGCGCTGCGCCAGTCGATGTCCGGGAAGCGGAACGACAGCCAGCCGAGCGTGCAGCCGACGGCGACGTCGGCCAGCGTGTAATGGATCCCCATGCAGAACGGCTGTTCGCCGAGGTTCTCGGACATCACGGCAAGACCGCCGCGCACCTTGCCCATCTGGCGGTCGAACCAGGCCTGGCTCTGCTGCTCGCCCGGGCGCCACGTGCGCTCCAGGTAGGCCAGCACGGCCGCGTCCAGCACGCCGTCCGCGAGCGCTTCCCACACCTTGACGTTGGCGCGGTCGCGGCTGTTCGGCGGGAGCAGCTTGCACACGGGCGTCAGCGTATCGAGGTATTCCGCGATCACGCGCGAGTCGTACATCGTGCTGCCGTCTTCCATCACGAGGCACGGCACCTTGCCCAGCGGGTTCGACGCAGCGATCTCCGTTTCCGGCGCCCAGACGTTTTCCAGCTCGAACTGATAGTCGAGCTTTTTCTCTGCCAGGACGACACGCGCCTTGCGCACGTAGGCACTGGTGAAGGAACCGATGAGTTTCATAGATGCTCAGTCATGTGGATTGGCAGACAGTATAGCATCGGCCTATCGCCCGCCAAACGCCGGCGAAACGCCTGCAACGGTGGCCAAATGAGACTTGACAAAGCGGCCAACCCCAGCCTGCCGATGGTAGAATCTCGTTTTTGCACTCACCGCCTCCCTCCTCCCATGACCTCTACCGCATCCTCCTCGACCCTGTCGGCCCTGTCCCCGCTGGACGGCCGCTACGCCGCCAAGACCGACAAGCTGCGTCCGATCCTGTCGGAAGCCGGCTTCATGCACCACCGCGTGAAAGTGGAGATCGCCTGGCTGCAGGCGCTGTCGCAGGCCGGCTTCGCCGAACTGAAACCGTTCTCCGCCGACGCATCCGCCCTGCTGGACAAGCTGGCCGCCGACTTCTCCGACGCGGACGCCGCCCGCATCAAGGAAATCGAGGCCGTCACGAACCACGACGTGAAAGCCGTCGAGTACTGGCTGAAGGAACAAGTGAAGGACGTGCCGGAGCTGGTCGCCGCGTCCGAATTCATCCACTTCGCATGCACGTCGGAAGACATCAACAACACGTCGCACGGCATGATGCTGAAAGCCGCGCGTGACGGCGTGCTGCTGCCGTCGCTGCAGGCCGTCATCGCCAGGCTGACCGAGATCGCCCACACGAACGCCGACCTGCCGATGCTGTCGCGCACGCACGGCCAGACCGCCAGCCCGACCACGCTCGGCAAGGAATTCGCCAACGTCGTCGCCCGCCTGCAGCGCGCGGTGAAGCGCATCGCGGACGTGGAAATCCTCGGCAAGATGAACGGCGCCGTCGGCAACTACAACGCGCACCTCTCGGCGTATCCGGGCTTCGACTGGCCGGCGTTCTCGAAGAACGTCATCGAACAGCGCCTGGGCCTGACGTTCAACCCGTACACGATCCAGATCGAGCCGCACGACTACATGGCCGAGCTGTTCGACGCGATCTCGCGCACGAACACGATCCTGCTCGACCTGAACCGCGACATCTGGACGTATGTGTCGCTCGGTTACTTCAAGCAGAAGCTGAAGGCCGGCGAGATCGGCTCGTCGACGATGCCGCACAAAGTGAACCCGATCGACTTCGAGAACTCGGAAGGCAACCTGGGCCTGGCCAACGCCGTGCTGCGCCACATGGCCGATAAACTGCCGGTGTCGCGCATGCAGCGCGACCTGACCGACTCCACCGTGCTGCGCAACATCGGCGTGGGCTTCGGCTACGCGCTGCTCGCGTACGACAGCTGCCTGCGCGGCCTGAACAAGCTGGAAGTGAACCCGGCGCGCCTGGAGCAGGACCTGGACGCGAACTGGGAAGTGCTGGCCGAGCCGGTGCAGACCGTGATGCGCCGCTACGGCATCGAGAACCCGTACGAGCAACTGAAGGAACTCACGCGCGGCAAGGGCATCACGCGCGACGCGCTGCAGGAATTCATCGGCAAGCTGGCGATTCCGCAAGATGCCAAGGACCTGCTGCTGGCCATGACGCCGGCGAATTACACCGGTCTGGCGGCGCAGCTGGCGAAGGCTATCTAAGTCGATGAACGTCGCCCCCGCGAAGGCGGGGACCCAATTTTGCATGAGCTGTCGAAACGCGTGCAGAACTTGGGTTCCCGCCTGCGCGGGAACGACGGGTTTAGCGCTGCCACGTCAGCTTCACTCCCACCGTCCTGGGCACCTCGGTCCGCACCGACGCCACGCCGTACTCCGCGTGCCCGCCGTTCAGGTTCGTCCCGATCACCGATAACTCCATCCCCGGCGCGAAACGCCAGCCGAACCGGGCATCCACGGCCCAGTAAGCCGGCACGTTCGGAAATCCCAACGCGCCATTGCGGCGCACGGCCAGTTCCAGTTCGCGGTCCGCGTCGATCGCGTGGCTGGAACGCAGCTGGGCCGTGTAGGCCGGATCACGCCCCGTCGTCATCGGGCTGCCCTGGTCGCGGCTGCCCGGCTTCAACGCGAATTCCTCGTGCAGCAGCGTGGCGCCCGCGGACAAACGCCACGCCTGCGTCATCTGCACATTGCCCCACGCCTCCAGGCCGCGCGCCTGGCCTACCATCAGGTTGCCGAACACGATCTGCCCGGCCGGCGTGACGTCCTGCGTGCGCAGGTGGTCGTACAGGTTGCGGAACGCCGTCACGGAATACGACACGATCTGCCCCGCCTGGCCGCGATAGCCCAGTTCGAGCACGCGCGCGGTCTCCGTCCGCACGCCCCGGCCGCCCGCCAGCAGGTAGGGCGGCGCTCCGGGCACGTACGCGTCCACGTCCAGCCGCGACGGCGCGCGCACGGTGCGCGACACGGCCGCCCAGAACGCGTGCATCGGCGTGGCGCGCCAGGACAGGCGCACGTTCGGCAGGAATTCCGTGCCCGTGTACGGATTGCGCTCCCAGCGCACGCCGGCCGTGGCGCTCAGGTCGTCGCGCAGGGCCACCTCGTCCTGCGCGAACAGGCTGGCCCAGGCCTGCGTGTCGCGCGCGGGCAGGAACGCGACGAAGCGGCTGTTGTCCACGCGGTCGCGGCTGGTGCGGTATTCCCCGCCCCACACGATGCTGTGCCGGCCGTGCGCGGGCAGCGCGTGCTGCAGTTGCAGGTCGAGGATGCCGACGGCGTCCGTGAACGTGGGCGGCACCTTGCGGTAGCGGTAGTCGTAATACGCCTGCGCGGTCACGCTGCCGCCGCCGTCGAGCACATGCTCCCAGCGTCCCGTGACGTTGGCGCCATGCAGCTGGATGTCGTCCAGGCCCGTGCCCGCACCCGGCGCCGCGATGACGCCGGGCGCCGGCTGGCCCTCGCGTCCGCGCCAGGCATTGGCGTTGACGCTGAACCGCTCCTCGCCCCGCTCCCAGTCGCCGCGCCAGCCGACCTGGCCCTGCGTCCAGTCGTCGTCGATCGCGCGGCCGGAGGCGAGTTCGCTATGCCCCAGTCCGAACACCTTGCCGTAGGCCCGCCACGCACCTTTGCCCATCGCACCCTCCATCGCGCCGCCGTGGCGGAATGCAGCCTGGACGCCGTCGACGTCGGCGCGCAGCACGAGCAGATCGCCCACGGTGTCGCGCGCGTGGCGGGTCGTGATGTTGATGACGCCGTTGACGGCATTCACGCCCCATAACGTGCCGCCGGGGCCGCTGATCACTTCGATCCGCTCGACGTCTTCCAGCATCACGTCCGGCTCGTCCCAGAACATGCCGGAGAACAGCGGCGAATAGACCGAGCGGCCGTCGATCATCACGAGAAGCTTGTTGGCCGGGCTGTTGCTCGTGCCGTTCATGCCGCGCGCGGAGATGAAATAGTTCGCGTTGCTGCTGCGCGCGACCTGCAGGTTCGGCGCGAGGTTCAGCGCCTCGGCGAGGTTGCGGGCGCCCGAACGGCGGATGTCGTCCGCCGTGATCACGTACACGGAGGCCGGCGCGCCCTGCAGGCGTTCGGGCCGGCGCGAGACGGACGTGACGTCGATGTTGGCCAGTTCTTCGATCGACAGGTCGGCGAACTCGCCCCGACGCGCCGCTTCCCCGGCATGCGCCGGCAAGGTCAGCATCAGCGCCGCCACTAACAAAGGCAGACCGGGCGTGTGGGTCATTATGTTTTATAAATCCGTTTTCTTGACATTTTACCTTCACATATGCAGACATGGCATATGCGCCACGGATTGTCCCACTGGCTGAACAAAGTTATCCGTATGGATAGCTTCCGCGCAATATTTGGAACCGTTAAAGTATCCCTATTGCAAATCCACAGCTACCCGCAACTCATGCTAGTGTGCTGGGTAGTTTGGTAATATTTAGTTCTAATTCGTACTAATTCATCGGAGACCCGTCATGCAGCGCTACACCACGACCGCCATCGTGCTTCACTGGCTGATCGCCGTGCTGATCATCGGTGCGTTCACGCTGGGTCTCGTGATGACGGACATTCCCGGCATCTCGCCCACCAAGCTGAAGTATTTTTCGTGGCACAAATGGGCCGGCGTGACCGTGCTGCTGCTCGCCACGATCCGCCTGCTGTGGCGCCTGAAGAACCGTCCGCCGGCGCTGCCCGACACGATGCCCGCGTGGCAGCGCGGCGCCGCCCACGGCCTGCATCATCTGCTGTACGTGCTGATCTTCGCCGTGCCGCTGTCCGGCTATTTCTACACGCTGGCGGCCGGCTTCCCGGTCGTCTATTTCGGCCTGTTCCAGCTGCCCGTGTTCATCGCCAAGAACCCGGCGCTGGCCGACACGCTGAAGCCGATCCACTACTGGCTGAACATGGTCATGGCCGGCCTCGTCGGCCTGCACGTGGTCGCCGCCCTGAAGCACCAATTCGTCGACCGCGACGGCACGCTCGGACGCATGCTGCCCGGCCGTTCCCACTGAAGGAGAAAACCATGAAATTCACCCGTGGCGGCCTGGCTGCCGTATTGGCTGGCGTGACGCTGATCGCCAGCGCCGTACCGCTGAAAACCGATGTCGCGCACAGCAGCGTCTCGGCCGTGTTCAAGCAGATGAACGTGCCGGTCGAATCGAAGTTCAAGAGCTTCAACGCGCAGATCGACTACGACGCGGCGCACCCGGAAAAAGCGACGGCGCGCGTGGACATCGACACGGCCAGCTTCGACATCGGCGAGGCCGAGTACAACAAGGAAGTGGCCGGCAAGGACTGGTTCAACTCGGCCAAGTTTCCGAAGGCAACCTTTGTCTCCTCCGCCATCAAGCCGGCCGGCGCGGGCAAGCTCTCTGTCTCGGGCAAGCTGACCATCAAGGGCCGGGTCCAGGACGTGACCTTCCCGGTCACCATCAAGCCGGAAGGCGGCAAACAGGTTTTCGAAGGGCAACTGCCGATCAAGCGGCTGGCCTTCAACATCGGCGAAGGCGAGTGGAAAGACACGAGCATGGTCGCCGACGAAGTCGTCATCAAATTCCGCGTCGCAGCGGGACAATAAACACTATTTATCGTTAAAGGATCGCCTTACATGAAACTCAAGCACCTCGCCCTCCTGGCCGTCGCCTTCGCTTCCAGCGCCGCCTTCGCCGCCGACACCTACAAGATCGATTCGAACCACACGTACCCGAGCTTCGAGGCCGACCACTTCGGCGGCCTGTCGAACTGGCGCGGCAAGTTCGACAAGACGGAAGGCTCCATCGTCGTCGACCGCGCGGCCAAGACGGGCACCGTCGACATCACCATCGACGCGAACAGCCTGGACTTCGGCCACGCCAAGATGAACGAGCACGCCAAGGGCCCGGACATGTTCGACGTGGCCAAGTACCCGAACGCCACCTACAAGGGCAAGATCGTGTTCAAGGGCGACGCACCGTCCACCGTCGACGGCGAACTGACCCTGCACGGCGTGACCAAGCCGGTCACCCTGCACATCAACTCGTTCAAGTGCATCCAGCACCCGATGCTGAAGCGCGAAGTGTGCGGCGCCGATGCGTCGGCCACGTTCAACCGTGCCGATTTCGGCGTGGACTACGGCGTCAAGATGGGCTTCAAGCCGGAAGTCAAGCTGGCGATCCAGGTCGAAGCCGTCAAGCAGTAATCGCTCGATCCAAAAGAATAAGCCCCGCGGCCAGCACGGCCGCGGGGCTTTTTCTTTTGCCGGGTTCGTAGCGCCGCCGAACGATCAGCGGCCGTCGCGATCCGAATCACCCGGAATCGCACGCTCCACGCGATCCCACGCGGCGCGGCTGGCCGACTTGGCCTGCTCCCACGACAGGCGCGAATGGCCCTTCACGCGATCCCACTCGTCGGCCATGTGCGGCTCGGCCAGGTCGTAGGACGGGAAGCGGCGGGCGTTGTTGTAGCCCAGCGCATAGGCCGGCGAATAATCGTCGTACGTGTAGCCCGTGGTGTAGTACGGTTGCGTCTGGTAGTTCGAGCGCCAGTACGCATCCTCCACCGTCGGATTCACGAGGTGGCCGGCACCCTTGCCGACCATGCCGCCGGCGATGCCCCCGATGGCTGCACCTGCCGCCATGCCGACCGGGCCGCCGACGGCACCAATCGCGGCACCGGCTGCCGCGCCGCCGCCGCCGGCCAGGTTGTGCTCATGCAGATCGTCGCCCGGTTTCGGGTTCACGACTTCGCCCGCGCCCTTGCCGGCCATGCCGCCGGCGATACCGCCGCCTGTCGTCGCGGTGCCCCCCCCGTCCCCGGCGGGT
>NZ_JBKYMO010000161.1:0-11827 GCF_047302915.1 Massilia sp. CT11-108
GGTGCGGCGCGACGGCAAGCGCTTCTGGGCGCGCCTGTCGGGCCGCACCAGTTCGTACTCGGCCATGTGCACGCGGCCCGCCTCGAAATCGCGCCGCGTCTGCTCGCGCGCGGCGATCCAGCCCGCGTCGTCGGGATACAGCTCGCGCACCGGCAGTCCCTCGATGCTGCCGCCCTGGTGGCCGAACAATTCTTCCATCTTGCGGTTGCAGTGCAAGGTCCGGCCCTTCTCGACGACGGCGATGCCCAGCACGGCGTTGTCGAGGATCGCCTGGTTTTCCAGCAGCGCGTTGCGCAGCGATTCCTCGGCCGCCTTCTGGCCGGTGCGGTCCTCGATCATCCAGATCATCGTGCCGGTGCCCAGTTCCTCGGGATTGACGGCGTAGCCGATCATGTTCACCCACATCCGCGTGCCGTCGCGGCGCACCATCGTCGTCTCGGTCTTGAACGAACCGCCCTGTCCCAGCACGCCATATGCGGTGCGGCCCATGGCGTCGAACGCGGCATCGTCGGTGTACAGCACGCGCGTCGAACGGCCCAGCACCTCGCCGGGGGCATAGCCGAACATCGAGCCGAAACAGTGGTTGTAGCGCGTGATGGTGCGGGCGCGCGTGAAGAAGATCCCGATCGTGGCATTGGTCATGATCGACTGGATCTCGGTGAGCGCCTGGCGCGCGTCCGTGACGTCTTCCACGATCCACACGGTGCCCGCCTCGCGCGCGCTCATGTCGACGGCCTTGGCGCGGATGCGGCACCAGATCGTGCTGCCGTCGCGCCGCCGCAGCGGCACCTCGCTCTTTTCGAACAGGCTGCCGGTCGTCAGCACGACGACGGCTTCGCCGATGAACGCGTCGTACTGGGCACGCGAGGCGAACACCTGCGCCGGGCTTTGGTTGATGAGTTCTTCCGGCGCATAGCCCAGCATCTCCGCCATGCGCGGATTGCACGACTTGACCAGGGCCGGCAAGGTGACGGCAATGCCGACGGGCGCATGCTCGACGACGGCCGCCTGTTCCAGCAGGCGCCCGCGCAGCGCGGCCTGGCCGTCGCCGAACGTGAGCACGTCGCCGAAGACGAAGGTGGCGCCCTCCGGGGACAGTGGCTTCGCGCGTACCTCGACGGGCCGTCCGGTGGTGCCATGTTCGATCAAACCGTCCCAGCGGCGTTCGCCGGACTGCGACAGGCGGATCTCGGCCGCCATCGCCGCCGCCGTACGCGGGCAGAACAGCGACACCAGCGGCCGCCCCACCACGTCGCCGCCGGCCAGTTCGACCAGCGCCGCGTTCGCGGCCCAGATGGTACCCTCACCGTCGCAGGCGCAGGCCGGCGCGGCAATCAATACCAATGCGTCGGCCACCAAGGCCGCTGTGCTCGTTCCCCGATCCATCCCTATGTCCAGTACGCCTGCCGACGCGGCGCCTTGTCGATTTTTAAATGGATGATAGCTGAAAATCAACGTAATTTAACGTTATGGAAAGATGAAATTCAGCGTGTGATGCGGCGCAGCAACGGTCTCAGAACGCGTCACCCGGCACGCGCACCCAACCTTCCATCAGCACGCGCGCGCTGCGGCTCATCACGGCCTTCGTGACGACCCAGTCGCCGTCCTCCTGGCGCGCCTCGGCGCCCACGCGCAAGGTGCCGGACGGATGGCCGAATCGCACCGCTTCGTGCGCCCTTCCGCCTGCGGCGAGGCTCACGAGCGTGCCCGGGATCGCGGCCGCCGTGCCGATGGCGACGGCCGCCGTGCCCATCATCGCATGGTGCAGCTTGCCCATCGACAGGGCGCGCACGAGCAGGTCGATGTCGCCCGCCCCGACCTGCTTCCCGCTCGACGCGACATAGGCCGCCGGCGGCGCGACGAAGGCGACCTTCGGCGTGTGCTGGCGGCGCGCGGCTTCCTCCACGTGCGCGATCAGGCCCATGCGCATGGCGCCGTAGGCACGGATCGTCTCGAACATGGCCAGCGCCTTCGGGTCGCCGTTGATCGCATCCTGCAGCTCCGTGCCCGTGTAGCCGATGTCGGCGGCGTTCACGAAGACGGTCGGGATGCCGGCGTTGATCAGCGTGGCCCGGAGTGTACCGACACCGGGCACCTCGAGGTCGTCGACGAGATTCCCGGTCGGGAACATCGCGCCGCCGCCCTCCCCTTCTTCGGCCGCCGGGTCCATGAATTCGAGTTGGACCTCGGCCGCCGGGAACGTGACGCCGTCGAGCTCGAAGTCGCCCGTCTCCTGCACCTGCCCGTCCGCGATGGGCACGTGGGCGACGATCGTCTTGCCGATGTTGGCCTGCCAGATGCGTACGACGACGGTCCCGTTGTCCGGGATGCGCGCGGGATCGATGAAGCCGTTGGCGATCGCGTACGGGCCGATCGCGGCCGACAGGTTGCCGCAGTTGCCGCTCCAGTCGACGAACGGCTTGTCGATCGCGACCTGGCCGAACAGGTAGTCCACGTCGTGGCCGGAACGGGTGCCCGGCGCGACGATCACGGTCTTGCTCGTGCTCGACGTGGCGCCGCCCATGCCGTCGATGTGCTTCGCGTACGGGTCGGGGCTGCCGACCACGCGCAGCAGGAATTTATCGCGCGCCTCGCCCGGGACTTGCGCCGCCTCCGGCAGGTCTTGCAGGCGGAAGAACACGCCTTTGCTGGTGCCGCCGCGCATGTAGACGGCGGGAACTTTGATTTGAGGTACGTGAGTCATATGTATTGTCCCTGACCCGTCGTCCCCGCGCAGGCGGGGACCCAAGTTCTGCATGCGCCGTCGAGACGCCTGCAAATTGGGCCCCTGCCTTCGCAGGGGCGACGGTTTTATGCTGCCACTTTGGAAGACGCGAGGAAGTCCTGCGCAAACCGCTGCAGCACCCCACCCGCCTCGTAGATCGACACTTCCTCGGCCGTATCGAGACGGCAGATCACCGGCACCTCGACCGCTTCGCCGCTGCGGCGATGGATGACCAGCGTGAGGGTCGCGCGCGGCGTGCGCTCGCCCACGACGTCGAACGTCTCCGTACCGTCGATCCCGAGGGTGAGGCGCGTGGTGCCCGGCTGGAATTCCAGCGGCAGCACGCCCATGCCGACGAGGTTCGTGCGGTGGATGCGTTCGAAGCCTTCGGCCACGATGGCTTCCACACCCGCCAGCCGCACGCCCTTGGCGGCCCAGTCGCGCGACGAGCCCTGGCCATAGTCGGCACCCGCGATCACGATCAGCGGCTGCTTGCGCTCCATGTACGTCTCGATCGCTTCCCACATGCGGGTTACGGTACCTTCCGGCTCGATGCGCGCGAGCGACCCGGCACGCGCGCTGCCGTCCGGGTTGCGCACCATCTCGTTCTTCAGCGTCGGGTTCGCGAACGTGGCGCGCTGCGCCGTCAGGTGGTCGCCGCGGTGCGTCGCGTACGAATTGAAGTCTTCTTCCGGCAGGCCCATCTTCGCGAGGTATTCGCCCGCGGCGCTGTCCGGCATGATCGCGTTCGACGGCGACAAATGGTCCGTCGTGATGTTGTCGCCCAGGACCGCCAGCGGACGCATGCCGGACAAGGTACGCGCGCCGGCGAGCGCGCCTTCCCAGTACGGCGGACGGCGGATGTAGGTGCTCATCGGGCGCCAGTCGTACAGCGGCGCCACGGCATCGTCGCCGCCTTCGCGGCGCGCGAACATGATGTCGTAGACCTTGCGGAACTGCTGCGGCTTCACCGATTGCTCGACGACGGCGTCGATCTCCGCATCGCTCGGCCAGATGTCCGCGAGGCGCACCGGATTGCCGTCGGCATCGACACCCAGCACGTCCTTCTCGATGTCGAAGCGGATCGTGCCCGCGATGGCGTACGCGACGACGAGCGCCGGCGACGCGAGGAACGCCTGCTTCGCATACGGGTGGATGCGGCCGTCGAAATTGCGGTTGCCCGACAGGACCGCGGTCGTGTACAGGTCGCGCTCGACGATCTCCCGCTGGATCGCCGGGTCCAGCGCACCGGACATGCCGTTGCAGGTGGTGCACGCGAAGGCGACCACGCCGAAGCCCAGTTTCTCCAGCTCCGGCAGCAGGCCCGCCTCTTCCAGGTACAGCGGCACGGCCTTGGAACCCGGCGCCAGCGACGTCTTCACCCACGGCTTGCGCGCGAGCCCGCGCGCGTTCGCGTTGCGCGCGATGAGACCCGCGGCCACCATGTTGCGCGGGTTGTTCGTGTTCGTGCAGCTCGTGATGGCGGCGATGATGACGGCGCCGTCCGGCATCTTGCCCGGCTCGTTCTCGACCGTGCCCGTGATGCCGTGCTGCGCCAGCTCCGACGTCGCCACGCGCTTGTGCGGGTTCGACGGACCGGCGATGTTGCGCACGACCGTCGACAAATCGAAATGGAGTGTCCGCTCGTACTGCGCATTCGCAAGCGTGTCCGCCCACAGGCCCGTTTCCTTCGCATACAGCTCGACCAGTTTCACGAGGTCGTCGTCGCGGCCGGTCAGCTTGAGGTACTTGATGGTCTGCTCGTCGATGGCGAACATCGCCGCCGTCGCGCCGTATTCCGGGGCCATGTTGGAGATCGTCGCACGGTCGCCCAGGGTGAGATTCGCGGCGCCCTCGCCATGGAACTCGAGGTAGGCCGAGACGACCTTCGACTTGCGCAGGAATTCCGTCAGCGCCAGCACGATGTCGGTCGCGGTGATTCCCGGTTGCGGCTTGCCGGTCAGCTCGACGCCGACGATATCCGGCAGGCGCATGTACGACGCGCGGCCCAGCATGACGCTCTCCGCTTCCAGGCCGCCGACGCCGATCGCGATGACGCCCAGCGCATCGACCATCGGCGTGTGCGAGTCCGTGCCGACGAGGGTGTCGGGGAATGCCACGCCATCCTTCACCTGCACGACGGGGCTCATGCGCTCCAGGTTGATCTGGTGGAGGATGCCGTTCCCCGGCGGGATCACGTCGACGTTCTCGAACGCCTTGCGGGTCCATTCGATGAAGTCGAAGCGGTCTTCGTTGCGGCGGTCCTCGATCGCGCGGTTCTTCGCGAACGCGTCCGGATCGAAGCCGCCGCATTCGACGGCGAGCGAGTGGTCGACGACGAGCTGCGTCGGCACGACCGGATTCACGAGGGCCGGATTGCCGCCCTCCTGCGCGATGGCGTCGCGCAGGCCGGCCAGGTCGACGAGCGCCGTCTGGCCGAGGATGTCGTGGCACACGACGCGCGCGGGGAACCACGGGAAATCGAGATCGCGCTTGCGCTCGATGATCTGCTTCAGCGACGGCACCAGCGCCATCGGTTCGCAGCGGCGCACGAGGTTTTCGGCCAGCACGCGCGAGGTGTACGGCAGGGTGTCCCAGGCGCCGGGCTGGATCTCCTCGACGGCGGCGCGCGCATCGAAGTAATGGAGATTGGTGCCGTGCAGGGGCTTGCGATATTGGCTGTTCATTTTGCGACTCCGTAGTCCGGGGCCCTTGCATTGTCTTCCCCGCGAAGGCGGGGATCCAATTTCAGTCCGCCGGTACGCGACGTAATTGGGTTCCCGCCTGCGCGGGAACGACGGTTTTGGGGCCGCATGTATGTTTACTTGCGCTCCGCCAGCGGCACGAAAGTCAGGTCTTCCGGACCGACATAGTTCGCGCTCGGGCGGATGATCTTGTTGTCGATGCGCTGCTCGATGATGTGCGCGGACCAGCCGGACGTGCGCGAGATGACGAACAGCGGCGTGAACATCGCGGTCGGCACGCCCATCATGTGGTACGAGACGGCCGAGAACCAGTCGAGGTTCGGGAACATCTTTTTCACTTCCCACATCACGGTTTCGAGGCGCTCGGCGATGTCGAACATCTTCATCGAGCCGGCGCTTTGCGACAGCGTGCGCGCCACTTCCTTGATCACCTTGTTGCGCGGGTCGGAGATCGTATAGACCGGGTGGCCGAAGCCGATGACGACTTCCTTGTTCGCCACGCGGTTGCGGATGTCCGCTTCCGCCTCGTCCGCGTTCTCGTAGCGCTTCTGGATGTCGAGCGCGACTTCGTTGGCGCCGCCGTGCTTCGGACCGCGCAGCGCGCCGATCGCGCCCGTGATCGCGGAATAGATGTCGGAACCGGTGCCGGCGATGACGCGGCCGGTGAACGTCGACGCGTTGAACTCGTGTTCCGCATACAGGATCAAGGAAGTGTGCATCGCCTTGACCCACTCGTCGGACGGCTTGAAGCCGTGCAGCAGGTGCAGGAAGTGGCCGCCGATCGAATCGTCATCGGTCTCCACGTCGATGCGCTTGCCGTTATGGCTGTAGTGGTACCAGTACAGCAGCATCGAGCCGAACGACGCCATCAGGCGGTCGGCGATGTCGCGCGCGCCGGCGCTGTTGTGGTCGTCCTTTTCCGGCAGCACGCAGCCCAGCACCGACGCGCCCGTGCGCATCACGTCCATCGGATGCGCGCCCGCCGGCAGCGCTTCCAGCGCGGCCTTCACGGCATGCGGCAGGCCGCGCAGCGATTTCAGTTTGGCCTTGTAGCCGCGCAGTTCGGCCTCGTTCGGCAGCTTGCCGTGCACGAGCAGGTAGGCGATTTCCTCGAATTCGCTGTTGCCCGCCACGTCCAGGATGTCGTAGCCGCGGTAGTGCAGGTCGTTGCCGGAGCGGCCCACGGAGCACAGCGCGGTATTGCCGGCAGCGACGCCGGACAGCGCGACGGATTTCTTCGGTTTGAAGGTGGGCGTATCGGTCTTCACGTCAGTCATTTCTTCGTCTCCTGTGTCGTTTTATTTTGTGCGAACAGCGCGTCGAGCTTCTGTTCGTAGCTGTGGTAATCGATGCGCTCGTACAGTTCGGCGCGGGTCTGCATGGTGTCGACGACGTTCTTCTGCGTGCCGTCGCGGCGGATGGCTTCGTAGACGTTTTCCGCGGCCTTGTTCATCGCGCGGAACGCGGACAGCGGGTACAGCACGATGTCGACGTCGGCGCCGCGCAGCTCGTCCACGCTGAACAGCGGCGTCGAACCGAATTCCGTGATGTTCGCGAGGATCGGCACCTTGACCGCCTTCTTGAATTGCGCGTACATCTCCAGGCTCGTGATGGCTTCCGGGAAGATCATGTCGGCGCCGGCCTCCACGCACGCGACCGCGCGCTCGACGGCTTTATCCAGGCCCTCGACGGCCAGCGCGTCCGTGCGCGCCATGATGACGAAGTTGTCGTCCGTGCGCGCGTCGACGGCGGCCTTCACGCGGTCGACCATCTCGCCCTGGCTGACGATCTCCTTGCCCGGACGGTGGCC
Organism: Massilia sp. CT11-108; assembly: GCF_047302915.1. Lineage (NCBI taxonomy): Bacteria > Pseudomonadati > Pseudomonadota > Betaproteobacteria > Burkholderiales > Oxalobacteraceae > Massilia > Massilia sp. CT11-108. The sequence goes on from NZ_JBKYMO010000161.1 coordinate 7,241, forward strand.
GCAGCGCTTGGCGCCGACCTGGTCCTCGATGTGGCAGGCGCCCGCGCCGGCCTTGATCAGCGAGCGTACACTCCTGGCGACGTTGAAGGCGGACGCGCCGAAGCCCGTGTCGATGTCGACGAGCAGCGGCAGGTCGCACACGTCGGTGATGCGGCGCACGTCGATCAGCACGTCTTCGAGACCGGAGATGCCGAGGTCCGGCAGGCCCAGCGATCCGGCCGCGACACCGCCGCCCGACAGGTAGATCGCGCGGTAGCCGGCCCGCCTGGCCAGCAGCGCGTGGTTGGCGTTGATGGCGCCGATGACCTGCAGCGGATGTTCTTCCTGGACGGCCTGGCGGAATTTGGCGCCGGCGGATTGTTGGCTCATGTCTACCCTTTCATGATGCGATCTGTGATGGTGGCCCATGGGTTTGCAAGGACCGTGCCAACGGAGATTTCCAGGATATTCAAGGACTTGGGCACGCCGTCCCGCCAGTTCATGTTTCACGGCGTTTCAGAATGAAACATCGTTGACACGCTGGAGAAAATTGAACAGACTGCGCGCGACCCTATCCACAACGACAAGGACAACCATGTTCGAACGCTCATCCAGGCTGTGCGCCGCACTGCTGGCCGGCCTGTCCATCACCACGCTCGCCCATGGCGCCGGCCCGGACAGCCGCGCCGCCGCCGTGAAGATCATCGCCGACATGCGCCGCATCGTCACGCCGCAAGGCATCGAACAGACGCGGGCCGTACGCATCGGCGGGATCGACCAGTGGATCAGCGTGCGCGGCACGGACCGGCGCAATCCGGTGCTGCTGTTCCTGCACGGCGGCCCGGGCTATGTCGCGATGCCGACGAGCTGGTATTTCCAGCGCGGCTGGGAAGAGTATTTCACGGTCGTGCAATGGGACCAGCGCGGCGCCGGCAAGACGTATGCCGCCAACGATCCGGCGAAGGTCGCGCCCACGATGACGCGCGCGCAAATGCTGGCGGACGCCGAGGAGATGGTGGCGTTCCTGCGCAAGGAATTCGGCAAGGACCGCATCTTCGTGCTGGGCCATTCGTGGGGCTCGTCGCTGGGCATCCAGCTGGCGCAGCGCCATCCCGACTGGCTGCACGCGTACGTCGGCATCGGCCAGATCACGGACGGCATGGAGAGCGAACGCCGCGGCTGGCAGTACACGATGGATGCGGCGAAGCGCGAGGGCAACCGGCAGGCGATCCGCGAACTGGCATCGATCGCGCCGTACGCCGCGCCAGGCAAGCCGCTCGTGCTGAAGGATCTGTACCTGCAGCGCAAATGGCTCGCCCGCTACGGCGGTGCCGTGTACGGCCGGACCGGGTCCGACGCCGAATCCGCAGCCGCGAAGCTGGCGCCGGAATACACGGATGCGGACCTGAAGACCATGTGGGACGGCACGGAATTCTCGTCGAGCCGCATGCTGACGGACGTGCTCACGCAGGACTTCAGCGTCTACACGAAGTTCGACTGCCCCATCGTCATCTTCAACGGCCGGCACGACTACAACGTATCGGCATCGGCCACGGCGGAATGGTTCGACAAGGTGAAGGCGCCGGCCAAGCAGCTCGTGTGGTTCGAGGACTCGGCGCACGAGATCTTCAACGAGGAGCCGGGCAAGACGCTGGTCTCGCTCGTGAAGTATGCGCGGCCGTTCGCAGAGAAGGCCGGCGACGTGGCGCCGTAAACGCAACAACCCGCACGCGGGCGCGTGCGGGTTGCATGGATCCGGTTTCGATCAGTGTGCCGATGCGGTGGAGGCGCCGATACCGGTTTCCGAACGCACTTCCTGCGCTTCGAAACCAGCTTTGTCGATGGCGGCACGCTGGCTCTTGTCGGTGACCGAGAACAGCCACACGCCGACGAAGCCGACGGTCATCGAGAACAGCGCCGGCGACGTGTACGGGAAGATCTCGTGCGTATTGTGGAAGACGTCGACCCACACGGACTTCGACAGCAGCGTCAGGATGACGGCGGTTGCCAGGCCCAGGAAGCCGCCCACGGTCGCGCCGCGGGTGGTGCACTTGCTCCACAGGACGGACATGAACAGCACCGGGAAGTTGGCCGAGGCCGCGATCGCGAAGGCCAGCGAGACCATGAAGGCCACGTTGATCTTCTCGAACACGATACCCAGCAGCACGGCGGCAATGCCCAGGAAGACCGTCGTGATCCGCGACACGCGCAGTTCGCTGCCCGGGGCCGGCTGGCCCTTCTTGACCACGGTGGCGTACAGGTCGTGCGACACGGCCGAGGCGCCGGACAGCGTCAGGCCGGCCACGACGGCCAGGATCGTTGCGAACGCGACGGCCGAGATGAAGCCGAGGAACACGTCGCCGCCAACGGCGTTGGCAAGGTGCACGGCCGCCATGTTGTTACCGCCCAGCAGCTTGCCGGCAGCGTCCTTGAACGCCGGGTTCGTACCGACCAGCACGATCGCGCCGAAGCCGATGATGAAGGTCAGGATGTAGAAGTAGCCGATCCAGGTGGTTGCCCACAGCACCGATTTACGTGCCTCCTTGGCGCTCGGAACGGTGAAGAAACGCATCAGGATGTGCGGCAGGCCGGCCGTACCGAACATCAGCGCCATGCCGAACGAGATGCCGGAGATCGGATCCTTGATGAAGCCGCCCGGGCCCATGATCGCATCCTTCTTGCTGTGCACTTCGACGGCCTTGGCGAACAGCGCTTCCGGGCTGAAGTTGTACAGGGCCAGCACGGAGAACGCCATGAACGTGGCGCCGCCCAGCAGCATCACGGCCTTGATGATCTGCACCCAGGTCGTCGCGGTCATGCCGCCGAACAGCACGTAAACCATCATCAGCGCGCCCACGATCACGACGGCGATCCAGTAATCCAGGCCGAACAGCAGCTTGATCAGCTGGCCGGCACCGACCATCTGCGCGATCAGGTAGAACAGCACGGTGACGAGCGTGCCCGAGGCCGCGAACATGCGGACCGGCTTCTGCGCGAAGCGGTAGGCGGCCACGTCGGCGAACGTGAAGCGGCCCAGGTTGCGCAGGCGCTCGGCCATCAGGAACGTGATGACGGGCCAGCCGACGAGGAAGCCGATCGCATAGATCAGGCCGTCGAAGCCGTTCGCGAACACGGCGGCGGAAATGCCGAGGAACGATGCGGCCGACATGTAGTCGCCGGCGATCGCCAGGCCGTTCTGGAAGCCGGTGATGCCGCCGCCGGCCGTGTAGAAGTCGGATGCGGAACGGGTGCGCTTGGCGGCCCACTTCGTGATGAACAGGGTGAAGATCACGAACCCGACGAACATGATGATCGCGGTCCAGTTGGTGGGCTGTTTCTGTGCCTGGCCCAGGTCGGGCGCGGCGATGACGGCGCCGGTGGCGGCCAGCAGCGCCGCGGCGGCGGCGCTCTTCATGAGGGTCGTGTTCTTCATGCGCGCACCTTTTCCTTGCCCGAAGCGGCGTTACGCTGGATGGCGTCGGTCAGCGCGTCGAATTCGCTGTTGGCGCGGCGCACGTAGATGCCGGTGACCGCGACGGTGAACAGGATCACGAACAGACCCAGCGGCACGCCCCAGGACATGACGCCGGCGCCGATCTTCGAGGCCATGAACTCCTTGTCGAACGCGTTCAGCAGCGTGAAGCCGTAATACACGATCATCACGGCCCAGGTCAGCAACCAGCCGTAGCTGGAGCGCGATTTGACGAGCTTTTGGTAATTCGGGTCTGCTTTGACCCGCTGGACGATGTCATCTTCCACTTTTGTCTCCAATCTTCTAGTAATGCGCCGCTCAGGTTGACGGGCTGGTATCGATCCTAAGTGGGCCGCCTTACCCGATTCTTACGGCTCGCCGAAATGTTTGCGCCCAACTGTTTCAACATGAAACCGCATTGAAACATGCGTTGCACATTCATGTACACTTGCAACATGAGTTACCCGACCCATCCCGCGCCCGCGCCGGACCAGGGGCCCGGCAAGCCCGTCATCTGGACGGTCTCCGTGTCGCGCCTGTCCGACCTGTTCCGCCACATCACGCCCGAATATGACCACCTGGCCCAGATCGAACCGCTGCACCTGGGCTTCGACGAGGCCGCGCGCCACATCCGCGAACGCATGGCGACGGAACACTGCGACGTCGTCATCGCGGCCGGCTCCAATGCCGCCTACCTGAAAGGACGCGTGTCGGTGCCGGTCGTCGTCGCGACGGCGAGCGGCTTCGACGTCATGCAGGCCCTCGCGCGCGCGCGGCGCATGTCGGCGCGCATCGGCCTCGTCCACTACCAGCGTCCCGTGGCGGAGCTGGCCGAGTTCGCGGCCACGTTCGGCCTCGCCGTCGAACAGCGCACGTACGTCACGGAGGACGACGCGCGCGCCAGCATCGCCGAGCTGAAGTCGGCCGGGGTCGAGGTGATCGTGGGCGCCGGCCTGATCACCGACCTGGCCGAGGAAGCGGGCCTCAAGACGGTGTTCGTGTACTCGCTGGAATCGATCCGGCGCGCGTTCGACGACGCCCTCGAGATGGCGCGCCTGACCCGTCTCGCCCTGGATCAGCACCGTCGCCGGCGAGCGCGCGTACAGCACGACGGTCTGGCGCAGCCGTTCCATCGC
>NZ_JBKYMO010000162.1:0-11755 GCF_047302915.1 Massilia sp. CT11-108
GCAGATTTGCTCGACGAGATTCAATCCTTGATGAGTGGCTTCGGCAGCAAGTTCACGATAAATTTTGCATGACTACTTAGTCCATTTCGCTGGTCTTGCCGTAGGCACTGATTTGCGCGACTGACTGGCCACACTGGTACGTCTGGCCGGTGCGGTTGTCGAAGCGATCGTCCTATACAAACTAGCTACCGCGCCAATTTGAGAAATGAGCGCGTGGCGCGTTCGATAAAGACGAGCGGCTTCTGTCCAAAATTGCCGGCAGCAACTGAACGTTGCACAGCCGATTAATGTTATCAGGGCAAACTATCTGAAAGCATGTTAAGACGATCGCTTCATATTCGCCTCCCTTATTCTGCGCTCAAGGTATTTCTGAGATAAATAGAACCCGCAACAGCTGCATCGTTTAGCGAACGGATTGACGCCCTTGGTATATCGAATCTCGGATGAAAGCGATATCGCCTCACCGGCCGGGGTAGCTCCACAATTAGGGCACTTGCACGCCAGCAACGAAAAAACCGTCCCGACCATCGTAACAAAAATTATACATATAAGCACTTTATGATAAGCCGATACCGAATACTTCCCAATAATGATAAATAAAAGTACTGAAGCGAGTCCAAACAATACCCTAATTTTCCTATTCTGAAATTTAGCTGCATTATTTCTCTGCCGCTCTTGTTCAGCCAACGAGGATAAATCAATTTCACGGACCATTTCTACCTTCTTTCCCTAGGTTACCTTTTGTAACTCCAATTATATACGTTCCACTTCCCCATCACAGCGATGCCAGTCACAGGCACTAGTACTTTCGCTCCCCAGTTTGCCCCCATGAAAGTCGAGTTCACTCCACCGCCGATCTGGCTTTGTACGCCTACTTTGGCATCAGCTGTACCCTGGAATAATGGCACACTGACTTCGATACCCACCTTGGTAGAAATTGCAATGGTGTGATCTTTCTGTTTGTCACCTATTCCGTCTTCATACAGAGTGGTGGATAACGAACCTCCGCCGTCTGGATGGTTTGGGGTACCTTCGGGATGAATAGCACCACCGTGTAAACTACCGCCGGCTCCGATTCCAAGACCAACCTCTGCCTGACTCACACCAATTTCCCCCTTTGATATGTTGACCTGGATTGTGGCTTCCGCATCAAAACCAACCCCAGCATAGATCCCGCCGCCCACTGCGAATTCGTGGTCGGATTGAAGCCAGTCATTTACTGCATTGATTGCTTTGTCGTCCGGGCTGACATGAACGACACGGATGATCTGCTGAGTGCCGTTAGCCAAGGTCTGGACAGTCTGATAGTCGTAGCTTTTCTCTTTCGAAACAGCCACTGGCGTCGTACCTACCAAAATTTGCGCTGGCGCCCTATCGGTGCCGCTACTGGTCGAATAGATAGGTTGCGGAGTAGAAGGACCAGTTCCGATAGGCTGCGTAGTGAATGTACCAGTTCCGATAGGCTGCGGTGTGGAAGTACCAGGTCCGAATTGTCCATCAATCGCGGGTAAGCTGGTGAGCAAACCGGTATCGACATTCAGAGACCCGAAATCGCCAGCGGTCAGGACCGGCACAGACGGGTGATCTTGCGTCAGGCTTCCGGTGTACGCCACGGCACTGCTCGGCGCCGACGGCTGGTCTACCCCGCCGTAGCTATTCCGGATACTGGTATGGTAACTCTCGCCAAATTGCTCCTTCGACATGTCCCTTCCGTTGATGGGCGCAACATCCGGCGCCACCATATCGGCGGGATGGCCCGGGTGGCCCGTGTTAAGTGCGACTATTCTGCGGACGATGCTGTCGTAGTCCTTATTGACAAACTCACGCAGGTTCGCGCCACCCTGTATCATTTTATAGACGTCGTAGGCCTGTACATAGAATATCGTCGGTATCGACGGGTCTTCCTGGAACCATCCCACATGGTTCATGATCTCCAGCACAGTAGCCGTTCTGGCGTCGGGTGTACCGCCGCCCAGCGTTGTGTAGGTAGTTCCGCCCGCGCCGATGTCCGCGTGTGCACTCTGCATCTGCCCTACGCCCTGCGTCGGTTTTCCCGCCCCCGTCGACACGGTTTGCGTCTTGGTGCTGGACGTCAAGCCGTTCACCTTCGGAATCACAACCTCCTTGAGAGAAGCAAGCTGCGACCCGGCCGTGATCCCATTCGCCTGTGCGATCAAGTACGCGAGCGACGCATCGCCGTACGCCGCCAAAGCGAGGCCCTGTAACGTATCGCCGGGGCGATAGTTCACAATCAGATCGCCGTTCGGGGCGAAATTACCTGGGTCCGGACTGGTGACCTGACGATTCTCGTACTCGGGGCTTGCCTGCATCTGCGTTTCGACTTCGAAGATCGACATGCCATGCGCCATCGCGTTGGTCCAGTACGACAGCTCCTGCGAACTCGGCGCACGTCCGAGCAATGCCTGGTACGCCTGCGTGACGAGGTCGGCCGCCGTCGGTCCCGGATCCGGTGCAGGATCGCCGCCACCGGAGCCGTCCCCGCTATGCAGCTGCTTGTATTCGTCGCTGTCCTTGATGCCGTCATAGACACTCTGGAGCGAATAGCCCTCGTCGACGACCGTGTGCACCCACCAAGCCAGGCCTGCGGCATCCGGGGCGCGGTCCAGCAGTTCCCAGTACATCGCCGTGATCGCGTCGGTCGGATCCGGCACGTCGCCCGTCGGCGGATCCCATACCGCGTAGACCTGCCCATCCACCACGAGACGGTTCCACGCTTCGTTGCCGTCGATCGTCTGCAGGATGTTGCCGTCGAAGTCGTTGGTCTGTTTGATGGTGCTGACCGTCCCCATCGCCGACGTCGTGTCGGTGCGCACCAGCTCACCGTTGACGTCGTACGCGTAGTGCGTGCTGGCGCTGACGGACACGCCGCTCGGCGCGGTCTTCGTCGTCGTGATGCCGCTCCTGTCGTATCCCTCCCCCTTGATCTCCGTAACCGTCGTGCGCGAGACGTTGCCCGAACCGTCCGTGATGGTGTACGACAGGACGTTGCCGACCGCGTCGTAGCCGCCGGCATAGCTGGTGTCCTGGACGAGTACCCCGGCGCGATCCGTGATCCGTTCATGCTGAAGGCGTCCGTCGGCATCATACTCACGGACCGTGCGGTTCGTGTTGAATGCGGCTCCCGGGTTGTTCGCAGCGGTCTGGGCATAGCCCGCCGGCAGCTTGTCGCCGCCACCGCTCTGGATCAGGTGACCGGCCGCGTCGTAGTAGTTCTGCGAGACGACGGTCGCACGCGACGGGTCCAGCGCATTGCCCTGGGCATCGATCGCGCCGATTGCGGTTTCGGACAGGCGTCCGGCCGCGTCGTAGCGGTAGTGCACCGTGATGCGGCCCTGGTGGACCAAGTAGCGCGTCGCGCCGTCGTCGCCGACCTGCGCCACCAGCTGGCTGCCCTGGAACGTGTCGCTGGTGCGATTGCCATTCTTGTCATAGGTGACGAGGTGGCCCTGCGCCGTGGTGAGATTGTTGGTGTCGGCGGTGTTGCCGTTCGCGGCACCTTCGACCATGACCTGGCGATTCATGTCGTCATACGCATACCAGAGATCCTGGGTTTCGCCCGCGAGGGACGCCAGGTTGCGCGTCACGACCCGGCTCACGCCGTCGATCGTCACCTGTTGCAGCACCGTGCCCGCGCCGTGCGCCTGCTGGGTCACATGGCGACGCAGCAGATTGCCGTCGTTGTCGTACTCCAGCAGGGCCGACGCGGCGGCGTCGCGACCGCACCTGGTATCAATTCCGAGTTCGACAAGCGCATCGACCGCTACGTGATCGAAGCGCGCCGTGCTCCGAGGATGGTCCTGGCTTCCGATGCGATCGAAGCCGCATCCGACACTGCCCTGCGGCAGCCGTTGTCGGAAGTCGAATGGCGTTGCGAACGCGATCCGGCCGCGCATGTACGGTTCCAGGCCTTGCGTCACGCCGCCGACCTGCCGAAGAACTCCGGGCGCCGGCGCCTTCGGCGGTCATGGCAAAGCTCGAGCGCTGACCCATGCTGCTGCAGCACCTCGTCGGTGCCACGATCTCCACCTGTCTGACCGGCCCCGCGCTCCATGGCCAGCTTCGCGATGCACTTGTCACGGACTTGAAACTGTCGGACCCGACGTCACAGCAGCCCTTCCGGGACACGGAAGCGCTGCGCTCGATCGGGAAGAGCCGCGGCGCTTCCGTGTCCCGGACATCGACGAGGCGCTGAAAGTGCTGTCGCCAAGCACCGTGTTCATCAGGAGCGAAGACGGACTTCCCTTTTTTGATGCCCTGTCGACGCTGCTCTTCGAGGCGTCGTATCAGGTCGTCCATTTTCGCAAGGAAGCTCTCGGCGAATACACACGCCTGCCCGAAAAACTGGACGATCCTGGTCGAGATGAAGCATGTCGAAACCGGCATCTGGCACCGCCGGATCAAACATGTGCTCGCGTAAAGCATGGTGGAGCGCGACCTGGCGCGTGCGTGCGTATGGCTCTTGTTATTGTGTGTCCGCGCTTACCAGAACAAGGATTGCGGGCCGAATCGGCGGATCGCCATCTCTCTCTTCGTTGGCGTGATCTTGCGTGTAGGCAGGAACTATTTGAAGGTTCGCCCCACGCCCCACATGGCGGACGCATCGATGGATCCCCTGCGTATTCTAAGCAATCAGATTTTTGAGTCTTGCCATCCGCGATTCTGACGCCACAACGCAGAGACGGACGCACAAAACAAAAAAGCCAGCTGATCGCTGGCCTTCATTTGTTTCGATTCAATCGAATCGTCGAATCCTGGTGGGCGGTGCAAGTTTCGAACTTGCGACCCCAGCAGTGTGAATGCTGTGCTCTACCCCTGAGCTAACCGCCCTACTTTTTACTGCTTTGCTGCGATTGCGTCGCTGCAATGACGAGCATTATAGGGGGAGTTTTGCGTTTTGTCACCCCTGCGGAGAATATTTTCTCCAAACACATTCTCCCTTCACGCCTTTGTCGAGTGCGGCAAGAACATTCTCGTGCTCGGCGAGCTCGTCGGCAGCAGCCGGCAGCACGAGGATCTCGCCCAGCGGACCGGCTTCCAGCACGATGCCGCCGCCGCTCGCCTCGACCTCGACGTCCATCGACAGCGTATTCTGGCCGCGGGTCATCGCCAGGTAGACGTCGGCCAGCAGCTCCGAGTCCAGCAGTGCGCCGTGCAGCTTGCGGTGCGCGTTCGAGATGCCGTAGCGGTCGCACAGCGCGTCCAGCGAATTGCGCTTGCCGGGGTGAAGTTCCTTGGCATGGACGAGCGTATCGATCACGTTCGAGCAGTGTTCGACGAACGGCGGCAGGCCCATGCGCTCGAACTCATGGTTCAGGAACGCAAGGTCGAACGGCGCGTTATGGATGATGATCTCGGCGCCCTGCACGAATTCGCGCAGTTCGTGGGCGATCTCGTGGAACTTCGGCTTATCGCTGAGGAACTCGGTCGTCAGGCCGTGGACCGCCAGTGCCGCTTCGTCCGAGTCGCGCTCGGGGTTGATGTAGCGGTGGAAGTTATTGCCGGTCAGCTTGCGGTTGAAGATCTCGACGCAGCCGACTTCGATGATGCGGTCGCCGGTGCGCGGATTCAGGCCTGTGGTTTCGGTATCGAGGACGATTTGGCGCATGCGCGTGGAAACTCAAAAAAGCGTGGAAAGAACCGGTAAGTATAACAAAATCAGGGAAATATCAACGCTTTAGCGAAGCCGCACCCATGTTGGCGAGAGCGTCGGCGCGCTCGTTGCCGGGGTGGCCGTTGTGGCCGCGCACCCAGCGCCATTCGACGGCGTGCTGCTGCTGGGCGGCGTCCAGCGCCTTCCACAGGTCGTCGTTCTTGACGGGTTCCTTCGCCGACGTCTTCCAGCCCCGCGCCTTCCAGCCGTGGATCCATTCCGAGATCCCCTTTTGCACGTACTGGCTGTCCGTGTGCAGGACGACCTCGCACGGGCGGTTGAGGACGGTGAGCGCCTCGATCACGGCGCGCAGTTCCATGCGGTTGTTCGTCGTGTTCGGCTCACCGCCGAAGATTTCCTTTTCGTGGCCACCATCTGCCACGAGCAGCGCGCCCCACCCGCCGGTACCCGGATTTCCCTTGCAGGCGCCGTCGGTAAAAATCTCAACTTTGGTCATGCTGCGCTTCTTCCTTATCTCTTACTTGTAATGTTCGTTGCGGTTCGCCGCCGGCACCGCCTGCGGCGCCTTGCTCGTCTTTTTATTCCAGGCCGGACCGATGATGCGCATGCCCTTCACGCGCTTGATCGCGTGGACCATGTACACGGCCCCGAGATACGGCCACCAGCGCTGCCCCGCCCCCTCGACGAAGGCGAAGCGGTTGAGCCATTGCGCGGTCCGGAACGGCGGCGCGTAGCAGCCGAAATGGCCGCGCGTGACGCCCAGATTCAATAATTTTAACCAGTCTTTCAGGCGGGGCATAGAGATGAACTCCCCCGCGGCCGGCAGGTAGTCGCTGCTCGTGATGCGCCCCATCCCCTGGCGCACCCCCCACAGGCTGGCCGGGTTGAAGCCGCAGATGATCACCTGGCCTTCCGGGATCAGCACGCGCTCGACTTCGCGCAGCACCTGGTGCGGCTCGGCCGCGAATTCCAGCACGTGCGGCAGCACGACGAGGTCCAGGCTTTGCGACGCGAACGGCAGGTCGGCGAAGTCCAGCGCGACGGCGATCTGCTTGCCGGTGGCGGCATAGACCAGTTCGTTGGCCGTCGACGTGCGCGTCGCCGCCTGCCATTTGTTGGGCATGCGGTTGGCGGCCAGCGCGTCGATCTGCGGCACGCCGATCTGGACCGCGTTGAAGCCGAAAATATCGACCGTCAGCTCGTCCAGGCACGCCTGCTCCCAGGCGCGCACGTACGCGCCCGCCGGCGATTGCAGCCAGCGGTCGAGCGCTATAATGGATTTTTCGGATGCCGCGCTGTCCATGCCCAACCTTTATCGATACCCATATGATTCCCGTGCCCACTGAGCTGGCTGTCCTGACCGTGCCAGCGTTCAAGGATAACTATCTTTGGCTCATCCATGACGGCGTGCATGCGGCAGTGGTCGACCCCGGCGATGCCGAACCGATCCTCGCGGCCCTGCAGGCGAATGGCCTGACCCTGACCGCCATTCTACTCACCCATCACCATGCTGACCACATCGGCGGCGTGACGCGCTTGCTCGAACACAGCAACGTGCCCGTCTTCGGTCCGCGCAACGACGGCATCGCCGTCGTGAACCACCCGGTGGGCGCAGGCGACACGGTCGAGGTGCCGGGCCTCGCGCTCGGGCTCGCCGTGCTCGACGTCCCCGGCCACACGAAGGGCCACATCGCATACGTGCGCCAGGATGCGGGCGCGCACTGGCTGTTCTGCGGCGACACCTTGTTCGGCGGCGGCTGCGGCCGCCTGTTCGAAGGCACGCCGGCGCAGATGATGGCCTCGCTCGCGAAGCTGGCCGCCCTCCCCGACGATACGCTGGTCTATTGCGCCCACGAATATACGCTGTCGAACCTGCGTTTCGCCGAAGCGCTGGAACCGGGCAACCGCGCGCTGCAGCTGCGTATCGCCAACGACAGCCAGCTGCGCGGCACGCACCTGCCCACGATCCCGTCGACGATCGCGATCGAAAAGGCGACGAACCCCTTCCTGCGCACGCGCGAGCCCGCCATCATCGGCAGCCTGACGGCGGCCGGCCGTCTCGCGCCCGGCGCCGACCAGGTGACCGTATTCGCCGCGCTGCGCGAATGGAAGAACGTTTTTTGACGACGGTCCGCTGCTACGCGGATCCCATCAGCCCGTATGCGTGGCTGGCCCTCGCCGATCTCGCGCGGATCGAGGCCGCGGGCGCGCGCGTCGTGGTGGTACCCGTGCTGTTCGCGGGCCTGCTGGACGCCCACGGCACTGTCGGGCCGGCCGAAATCGATGCGAAGCGCCGCTACATGGCCCGCGACGTGATGCGCGAAGCGGCGCGCCGCGGCCTGCCCTTCGCCGGTCCGCCCGGCCACCCGTTCAATCCGCTGACCGCCCTGCGGATGTGCACGGCCATCGACGATGACGCGCGTCGGCGCACGTTGTTCGTCGCGTTGACGCGTGCGACGTGGGAACGGGGCGAGGACTTGATGGATGCGGCGACGCTGGTCCGGCTGGCGGACGAGGCCGGGCTGGATGGCGCCGGACTATTCGCGGCGGCGCAGGCGCCCGCCGTGAAGCAGGCGCTGGCCGATGCGACCGCGCAGGCCATCGGCGAGGGCGTGTTCGGCGTACCGACGTTCCAGGTCGATGGGGAACTGTTCTGGGGTGCGGACCGGATCGATGCCCTGCTCTGGCATGTGCAGGGCAGCGGCATCGATGAAGACGCGTTTCGCGCGTTTATCGGCAGGGCGCCGCGCGCGCAACCTCAACGTTGACGACTCAGATTTATTCGTACAGCGGCAGCGTCAGGAACTCGGCGAATTCTTCCGAGGTCGACATCTGTTCGAAGATCTGCGCGGCGCGGTCGTAGGTCGGGCTGTCGCCGTTCGGGGCGGCCGCCTTCGCGTTGGCCAACTCCTGCGGGATCATCGCGCGCACCATCTCGGCCGTGACCTTGCGGCCGTCTTCCAGCACACCCTTCGGCGAGCGGATCCATTGCCACACCTGCGAACGGCTGATCTCGGCCGTGGCCGCGTCTTCCATCAGGTTGTGGATCGGCACGCAGCCGTTGCCGGCCAGCCAGGCGCCCAGGTAGTGGATGCCCACATTGATGTTGTAGCGCAGGCCCGCTTCCGTGATCGGGGTCTCCGGACGGAAGTCCAGCAGGTCCTTGGCCGTCACCTCGACGTCCGGACGCTGCTTGTCGATCTGGTTCGGGCGGTCGCCCAGCACCTTCTTGAACTCGGTCATCGCCAGTTCGACGAGGCCCGGGTGCGCGACCCAGCCGCCGTCGTAGCCGTCGGTCGCGTCGCGTGCCTTGTCGTTGCGCACGCCGCCCATCGCAACTTCGTTCTTTTCCGGATCGTTCTTGATCGGGATCAGCGCCGACATGCCGCCGATCGCCGGGGCGTTCCGCTTGTGGCAGGTCTTCAGCAGCAGCAGCGCGTAGGCGCGCATGAACGGCGCCGTCATCGTGACCTTCGGACGGTCGGCCAGGCAGAAGTCCTTGTCCAGCTTGAACTTCTTGATGCACGAGAAGATGTAGTCCCAACGGCCCGCATTCAGGCCAGCGCTGTGCTCGCGCAGTTCGTACAGGATCTCGTCCATCTCGAAGGCGGCGACGATCGTCTCGATCAGCACGGTCGCCTTGATGGTGCCTTGCGGCAGGCCCAGTTCGTTTTGGGTCATGACGAAGATGTCGTTCCACAGGCGCGCTTCCAGGTGCGATTCCATCTTCGGCAGATAGAAGTACGGACCGGCGCCGCGGGCCAGTTGTTCCTTCGCGTTGTGCACCATGAACAGGGCGAAGTCGAAGATGCCGCCCGAGATGCGCTTGCCGTCGACGAGGACGTGCTTTTCGTCCAGGTGCCAGCCGCGCGGACGGACGACCAGCGTCGCGACCTTGTCGTTCAGCTTGTATTGCTTGCCGTTCTGCTCCAGCGAGATCGTCTTGCGCACCGCGTCGCGCATATTGATCTGGCCGGTGATCTGGTTGTCCCAGTTCGGGGTGTTGGAGTCTTCGAAGTCGGTCATGTAGCTGTCCGCGCCCGAGTTCAGCGCATTGATGACCATCTTGCGCTCGACCGGGCCCGTGATTTCCACGCGGCGGCATTCCAGCGCCTTCGGGATCGGCGCGATCTTCCAGTCGCCGTTGCGGATGTGCGCCGTCTCGGGCAGGAAGTCCGGGCGCTCGCCGGCGTCCAGGCGTTTCGCGCGCTCGACGCGGGCGGCCAGCAGCTGCTGGCGGCGCGGTTCGAATTCGCGGCTCAGTTTCGCTACCAGCGCGAGCGCTTCCGGCGTCAGGATCTGTTCATAGCCGGGCTTGATCTCGGCCCGGATTTCCATTCCGGCTGGGGTGGCGATGGTCATTGCGTTCTCCTGTTCTAGTATGAAATGTGGACAGTGCCGATGTTCCTGGCACAAGCCAGCTTGGCGTTTGATATTGCTTCCAGTATATTCACTATTAATCGCCTAAACGAGACAAAAAATATATTCATTTATGCTTTTTTGTCACAAGTGACGAACAGAATCGAGGCATTCCTTTGGACCATTTCCGTCAGATATCTACCTTTGTCGAAGTCATTGCCCGCGGCAGCCTGTCCGCGGCCGCGCGCGCGGAGGGCATCGCGCCGGCCATGATCGGCCGCCGCCTGGACGCACTCGAGGCGCGCCTGGGCGTGAAACTCTTACAGCGTACCACGCGCAAGCTGGCGCTGACGGACGAAGGGGCGGTGTTCCTTGAGGATTGCCAGCGCATCCTTGCCGAGCTCGAAGAAGCGGAAGCGGCCGTGTCGGAACGGAGCGCGCGCGCCACCGGGCATCTCGTCGTGTCCGCCCCCGCCGGCTTCGGGCGCCAGCACGTGGCCCCGCTGGTCCCCTCCTTCCTGGCCGAACACCGCGAAGTGAGCGTGAACCTGAACCTGTCCGACCGCGTCGTCGACGTCATCGGCGAAGGCGTCGACATCGCGATCCGCATCGCGAGCCTGACGGACTCGAACCTCGTCGGCGTGAAGCTCGCGGACAATCACCGCGTCGTCGTCGCGACGCCCGGCTATCTGAAGCGCCATGGGACGCCGCAGACGCTGGCCGACCTGTCGAAGCACAATTGCCTGGCAATCAGCAGCCAAGGCAGCCAGCGGGGCTGGACGTTCCGCGACCACGGCAAGATCGTCACAATGAAGGTAGGCGGCAATATGGTGTGCAACGACGGCGCCGTGTTGCACGACTGGGCGATGGCCGGGCGCGGGCTGGCCTGGCGGTCGATGTGGGAAGTGAGTTCGGAAATCGAAGCGGGCCTGCTGGTGCCCGTGCTGGAACAGTTCGCGGCGCCGGGCAACGATATCTATGCCGTATTCGCGCAACGCCGTCACTTGCCGCTACGCATCAGAGTATTCGTGGACTTTCTGCGCCATGCGTATTCTCAGCCGGATTACTGGCGCAAACCGGGCTGACCGGCATGAAACGATAGAGCAAAAAAAAATCCTCGGAAGCTCCGAGGATTTTTTGTCATCAATTCAGCAGATTACAGCGGCTGAATGTTCGATGCTTGTTTGCCTTTCGGACCGGAGGTCACGTCGAACGAGACGCGTTGGTTCTCCTGCAGGGACTTGAAGCCCTGGCTCTGAATCGCCGAGAAGTGCGCGAACAGATCTTCGCCGCCTTCGTCCGGGGTGATGAACCCGAAGCCTTTGGAGTCATTGAACCATTTAACGATGCCAGTTGCCATTACAATTTCCTATTTCAGTTGAAGTGGACCGAAGTCCGTTTACGATCGTTTGAAGAAGCAAGAAACAAATGACAGACTAACTGCACTGCTACCGCGAATCCAACGATCCCTAATTATACCGAATAAACCCGCATGTACACGGTTTTCGCAAAATAAAACCGGGATCCGTGACAATTCCTGAAGCCAACCTTTTTACGGATCCCATTTGCGTCGGCAGTACGCAAAATATAGGGCATGGATGCGGATAAAGTTTGTCCTAAATCAAACGATTTCGGGACAGGTGCTTTGTTGTGACGCTATACAGAAGACTCGTCGTTCGGGTATGCGGCCTTCGGATCGACGCTGCCCCACGCGATGAACACATCCAGTTCGGACAGCCACGCGTCCCACTCCTCCGGGGCGAC
>NZ_JBKYMO010000163.1:0-11720 GCF_047302915.1 Massilia sp. CT11-108
AAACCGTGCCCGCTCTTCAGGAGACATACTGTCAGGCGCATCAGCCGGGGTGGGCAAGTGTTGGCGCAGGCCGGCGTCGTGATGTCGTCACGCGCCGCGTGACGCCGGACCTCGCGGCCGGGACGCCGTGCACGGTGCTGCCCGCCGGCGATCCGGCCCTGCTGGCGCTGGCACGCGGCGAGCGCTTCCTGGGTCTCTTCAACTTTTCCGGCCGCGCGTTGACCGTCGACCTGGCCGCATACGGCCGCGCCGGCGCGGTGACGCTGGCGCCGTGGGATCAGGTGTGGCTATGATGACGCAACGTGTAAATGGAACCGTCGCCGTGTTCGGCGAAGCGCTGGTGGACGACTTCGGCGACCGCCAGGTGATCGGCGGCGCGCCGTTCAATGTCGCGCGCCACCTGGCCGCGCTGGGACAGGACGCCCTGATGCTCACCCGAGTGGGCCTGGACGAGAACGGCGCCCGCATGCGCGCGGCGTTCGAGCGCTTCGGCCTGCCGATGGCCGGGCTGCAGGTGGATGCGGCCTTGCCGACGGGCCGGGTGAGTGTGGAACGCCACAGCGACGGGGGCCACCGCTTCACGATCCTGCCGCACCAGGCTTATGATGCCATCGAGGCGGAGCCCGCGGTGACGGCCATGACGGCCGCCGCGCCCGCGACGCTGTATTTCGGCACGCTGGCCCAGCGCGAGCCGGCATCGCGCGATACGCTGGCGCGGCTCTTGGGCGCGACCGATGCCTGCCGCTACCTGGACCTGAACGTGCGGGAAGGGCAGGTGACGGAGCGGTGCGTGTTCGCGTCGCTGCACGCGGCCGACATCGTCAAGGTCAACGAAGAGGAGTTGCAGGATTTGTTCGGCTGGTACACCCACATGCGGCTCCCGACTGACGACATGGCATGCGCCGACGTGCGCCACGCGTGCGCGACCTTGCTGCGCGTGTTCAACCTGACGGGCCTGATCGTGACGCTGGGGCCGCGCGGTGCCGTGCATTTCGGTGCCGATGGCGCTTATCACTCAACCCCGACGCCGGGAGTACCCGTGCAGCTGGCCGATACGGTCGGCGCGGGCGACGCCTTCTCCGCCGTGTTCCTGCTGGGCCGCGCGCGCGGCTGGGCGCTTGATGCCACGCTTGCCCGCGCCAACGAATTCGCCGGCGCCGTGTGCGGCATCGTCGGCGCCGTCCCGGACGATCATGCGTTCTACCGTCCATTCATCGACCGCTGGGAGCCATGATGGCCAAGCCGCGCATGACGTTCTGGCAGATCGTCAACATGAACATCGGATTCTTCGGCATCCAGTTCAGCTTCGGGCTGCAGCAGAGCAGCATGAGCCCCATCTACAAATATCTCGGCGCCGACGAGGCGAGCCTGCCGTACCTGTGGCTCGCGGGTCCCGTCACGGGCCTGCTCGTGCAGCCGCTGATCGGCGCGATGAGCGACCGCACCGTCAGCCGCTGGGGACGACGTACGCCATACTTCCTGATCGGCGCGATCCTGTGCAGCCTCGGCCTGCTGGCAATGCCGTACAGCCCGACGTTGTGGATGGCCGCGAGCCTGCTGTGGATCCTCGACTCCGCGAACAACGTGACGATGGAACCGTACCGCGCGTTCGTCAGCGACAAGCTGCCCGCGAGCCAGCACTCGCTCGGCTTCCTCACGCAGAGCGCGTTTACGGGCCTGGGCCAGACGCTGGCCTACCTGACGCCGTCGCTGCTCGTGTGGATCGGGATGGACAAGGATGCCGTCAACGGTAGCCATATCCCGCAGGTCGTCGTCGCGGCATTCCTGATCGGCGCCGTGTGCTCGCTCGTGTCCGTGCTGTGGTCCGTGAAGACGACGCCGGAAGACCCGCTGCCGCCGCACGCGCTGGCGGCGCTGCGCGCCACGCCCGGCGGCTGGACGCATACGCTGGCGGAGATCGGCGCCGCCGTGCGCGACATGCCGGTGACGATGAAGCAGTTGGCCCTCGTGAAGCTCTTCCAGTGGTACGCGATGTTCTGCTACTGGCAATTCATCACGCTGTCGCTGGCGCGCACCCTGTTCGGCACGAGCGACGCGGCCTCGCCGGGCTTTCGCGACGCGGGCCTCCTCAACGGCCAGATCGGCGCGTTCTACAACTTCATCGCGTTCCTCGCCGCGTTCGCGCTGGTGCCGTTCGCGCGGCGTCACGGGCCGCACGTCGTGCACGCCGTGTGCCTGCTGCTGGCCGGCGCCGGCATGCTCGCGATCCCCCACATCCACACGCCGGTGCTGCTGCTCGTGCCGATGGTCGGCATCGGCCTCGCGTGGGCCAGCATCATGGGCAATCCGTACGTGATCCTCGCGTCCAGCCTGCCGCCGGAACGCACGGGGGTCTACATGGGCATCTTCAACATGTTCATCGTGATCCCGATGATCATCCAGATCTTCACCCTGCCGCTGTACTACCACAGCTGGCTGGGCGGGAACCCGGAAAACGTGATCCGCCTGGCCGGCGCGCTGCTCGTTTGCGCCGCTTTCGCGATGCGCCTGGTGCGCTACAATGCCCCGGGTACGATCGAACGGACGGAGATGGCGTATGCTGAAGTGGAACGGGATGGCGGTGGTGTTCGGCGAGGTGCACGTTGAGGAAGGCGCGGGCGCCCCGGTCGTCGGCGGCGCCCCGTTCAACGTGGCGCGCCACCTGGCCGCCTTCATGGCACCGCCCCTCCTGATCACCCGCATCGGCGACGACCGCAACGGCGCCGCCGTCCGCGCCGAGTTCGAACGCTTCGTGATCCCGGAAACGGGCCTGCAGATCGACACGATGGAAGAAACGGGCCGCGCCGTCGTCGAGCGCCAGGGCACCAGTCATCGTCTCACTTTGCTGCCGCGCCAGGCCTACGATTTCATCGACCCCGACTCCGCCGCAGCGAGTGTTTCCGGCGAGGTGGGAAGCAATGAGTACGACACCGTGTATTTCGGCACGCTGGCCCAGCGCGAAGAACGCTCGCGCCTCGCGCTGGCGGCCGTGCTGGACGCGACGCCGGCGGCCAAGCGCTTCCTCGACCTCAACCTGCGCACGGGCCACGCGACCGAACCGATCGTCACGAAGGCGCTGACGGCGGCCGACATCGTCAAGGTCAACGAGGAGGAATTGCAGGCGCTGTTCCAGTGGTATTTCCAGATCGGCCCGAACGACGAGGCGCTGTCGACGGAAGAGGTGCACGCGGCCTGCCGCGCGCTGATGGACCGCTTTTCGCTGGAAGCACTGATCGTGACCCTGGGCCACCGCGGTTCCGTGTACTTCGGCGCGGACGGCAGCTACGTCGCCACCCGCGACAACCCGGTGCCGCCGTTCGTGATCGACACGACGGGCGCGGGCGACGCCTTCGCCGCCATCTTCATGCTGGGCCGCGCGCGCGGCTGGCCGCTGGAGCTCATACTGGCGCGCGCCAACGAATTCGCCGGCGCGATCTGTGCGGTCAGCGGCGCGGTGCCCAATGACATCGGCTTCTACGACAAGTGGGTCGCACGCTGGCGCGAGGCATCTTAAAAAGGAACCTCGAGAAACCGTCGCGAGCGGAAGCAATGTTGGCCGAGAAGCGCAGCCGTACTTACGGTACGGCGAGCATCGGAGGCCAACAGTGCGACGCGCAGCAGGTTTATCGACGTTCCTTATTCGCCCATCTGCGATTGCAGGTAATTCTGGATGCCGACCTTGACGATGAGGTCGAGCTGCGTCTCCAGCCACTCGATGTGTTCCTCGGTGTCCTCGAGAATCTCCAGCAGCAGGTCGCGCGACACGTAGTCGTGCGCCACCTCGGCGGCGGCGATGCCCTCCTTGACCGTGACCTGGGCCGCGCGTTCCAGCTTCAGGTCGCATTCCAGCATCTCCTGTACCGATTCGCCGATCAGCAGCTTGTGCAGCGCCTGCAGGTTCGGCAGGCCGTCCAGCATCAGGATGCGGTCGATCAGGCGGTCGGCGTGTTTCATTTCGCCGATCGACTCGTCGTATTCCTTCTTGCCCAGTTTCGCGAAGCCCCAGTGCCTGTACATGCGTGCATGCAGGAAATACTGGTTGACTGCGGTGAGCTCGTTGGTCAGCTGTGCGTTGAGCAGCCGGATGATGTTGGGATCGCCCTTCATGGATTGCCTTTTCGTGCGGTTGTCGTCATAGCATCATAGCAAACCACGAGGCAGGCGGGCAGGGGCATATGGTGGAGGAGGGTCATATCGCCGCCAGCGCCAGGCCGCCGGCCGCCAGCAGCGACATAGCCCCGATCACGATGCCGACGGTGCGCCGCCGGTTGGTGAGCGACCACAGCACGACGCCGGACAGCGACAGCAGGATGATGGAGCCGGCAAGCGTGTCCACGAGCAGGATCCACGCGGCACTCATGCCCACGCCCTTGTGCAGGTTGACCAAGGTGCCGAAGACATTATTCTCGGCACGCTTGACGGTGACATAGCTGTTGCCGACCCAATATTCGGCTTGGACATTGCCCGACGGTGAAGTAAAACTGGCGCTCCAGCGCGCGGGTTGGATCAGCGACTTCTCGCCCCACGCGACGGGCCGCGCGGCCTCGGCTTTTACGCGCCCGGGTTCCGGCTCCAGCCGCAGCGAGCGCTTGAGCCAGGTCGCCAGCGCCTGTGGACTGCCGGGTGCCGGACTCGGCAAGGGAACCTGGACCGTGGACTCCTGCGCCTGGACGGCAGGAATTTTCATGACGGCACGGTGGTTGAGGAGGATGCCGGTGCTGCCGAACAGCAAGCCGAGCACGGCGCCCCAGAGACCGATCCAGCCATGCGTCTTGCGCAGCCATTTGACGATGACGGCGCGGCGCGTGGGCTGCGGAGGCGGCTGGACCGTAAAGGGCGCTTTCGGTGGGCGGAACGGGATTACGGGCATGGGAGTGAAATCCGGATGCGTCGGAAGTCACATATTACCAAGACCGGGTCGTGCATGGTCGGGTGCACGTACCGATTTTGCATAGCAATATCGGGCACCGCGGCGGCCTGCGCGGGAAGGTGTGTGGATCAGGCCACGATGCCGTCAGCCGGCGCGCGGCGCAGCTCGGTGACGACGGTCTTGCTTTCCAGGTGCTCGTGCATCACTTCGCGGGCATAGCTGACGCATTTGCCGCAGCAGGTGCCGACGCCCAGTTCCTTGTACAGGTCGGCCATCGACGTGAGGCCGAGGTCGACCGCCTGGCGGATTTCGCGGTCGGAGATGTTATTGCAGACACAGACGATCATGGGACGGTTCCGGTGGTGGATGCATCACAGGCCGTTGTTACTTGGTCTATAATGCGAATCATTCTCATTACCCTTCGTATTCTGCTCAAGTTGGATCGCGAATGCAAGCGTTTTTGTTGCGTTGTTGCGTTAAATGAAGGCTGAGAGAGCGGAAGTAGACAAACCGCAAATAGAAATAATTCGCATTTAGGTTTATGATGTACCCAACCGTAAAAGCATCGCCCCTTACTCCGGAAGCGACACCATGACTCTTGCTCCTACCCTGACCACGCTCGACAGCCTCAAGGCCGGCCAGAGCGGCACCGTGATCCATCTCGCGCCGAACGCGATCGGCAGCCGCGACGGCGGCATCGACGTGTCGCGCCGCCTGATGGAGCTGGGTTTCGTGCCGGGCGAGCGCATCCGCATGCTCAAGCGCGGCCTGCCCGGCGGTCCGCTGGCGGTCAAGGTCGGCCAGTCGACGTTTGCCCTGCGCCGCTTCGAGGCAGCGCTGGTCTCGATCCAGCCGGAGTAATGGAACCGACATGGGAGCAGTAGATCAGCAGGTCCAGGCGGCCGCAAAAACGCCGCTCATTGCCCTGCTGGGTAATCCGAACTGTGGCAAGACCGCCCTGTTCAACCGCCTGACCGGCGCGCGCCAGAAGGTCGCGAACTACGCCGGCGTCACCATCGAACGCAAGGAAGGCAGCTTCACGCTGCCGGGCGGCCGCGCATTGCGCGTGCTCGACCTGCCGGGCGCCTACAGCCTGAACGCCCACACGCCCGACGAAGCGATCACGCGCGACGTCGTCGCCGGCCTGCGCGCCGGCGAACAGACGCCGGACGCCGTCGTCTGCGTCGTCAACGCGACGAATCTGCGCCTGAACCTGCGCCTCGTCCTCGAGATCAAGCGCCTCGGCCTGCCGATGGTGCTGGCGCTGAACATGGTCGACGTGGCGAAGAAGCGCGGCATCGAGATCGACACGGCGCGCCTGTCGAAGGAGCTGGGCATGCCCGTCATCGAGACCGTGGCCATCCAGGCCGGCGGCGAGAAGGGCCTGCTGGCGGCGCTGGAAGCCATGCCGCTCGAGCTGCACGTCAAACCGAATCCGCTGTCCGCCATCGACGCCGTCCCGGTCGAGGAGACCCAGCGCGAGGTGCGCCGCATCATCGACGCGACGGTCAGCTTCGACAACGACAAGGGTAACCTGAGCGAGCAGATCGACCACGTCGTGCTGCACCCGGTGATCGGCCCGGTCATCCTCGCGGCCACGATGTTCCTGATTTTCCAGGCCGTGTTCAGCTGGGCCGCCGTGCCGATGGACCTGATCAAGAACGGCGTCGACGCCATCGGCCAGTGGGTCGGCGGTGCCATGGCCGATGGCCCGCTGCGCAGCCTGATCGTCGAGGGTATCCTGGGCGGCGTCGGCAGCGTGCTCGTGTTCCTGCCGCAGATTTTGATCCTGTTCCTGTTCATCCTCGTGCTGGAGGATTGCGGCTACCTGCCGCGCGCCGCGTTCCTGCTCGACCGCATGATGGGCGGCGTCGGCCTCTCGGGCCGCGCGTTCATCCCGCTGCTGTCGTCGTTCGCCTGCGCGATTCCCGGCGTGATGGCCGCGCGCACGATCCAGAATCCGCGCGACCGCCTCGTCACGATCATGATCGCGCCGTTGATGACGTGTTCCGCGCGCCTGCCCGTGTATGCGCTCGTGATTGCCGCGTTCATCCCGAACCGCGAACTGGCCGGCGGCATCAACCTGCAGGGCATGGTGCTGTTCCTGCTGTACGCGGCCGGCATCATCAGCGCGATGGCCGTCGCCTGGGTGTTCAAGCGCACGATGGGCGCCAAGGGCCACCAGCCGCTGATGCTGGAACTGCCCGCCTACCACTGGCCGCACCTGAACAACCTGGCGCTGGGCCTGTGGGAACGCGCGCGCATCTTCATCACCCGCGTCGGCACCGTGATCCTCACCCTGATGGTGCTCGTCTGGTTCCTGTCCAGCTTCCCGGGCGCACCGGAAGGCGCGACGCATCCGCCGATCTATTACAGCATCGCGGGCATGCTGGGCCGCGCATTGGCCGTCGTGTTCGAACCGATCGGCTTCGGCTGGCAGATCTGCATCGCGCTCGTGCCCGGCATGGCCGCGCGCGAAGTGGCCGTCGGTGCGCTGGGCACGGTGTACGCGCTGTCGGGCGGCGGCGAGGACGTGGCCAGCTCGCTGACGCCGATCATCGCCGCGTCGTGGGGACTGCCGACCGCGCTGTCGCTGCTCGCGTGGTACGTGTTCGCGCCGCAGTGCCTGTCGACCCTGTCCGTCGTGCGCCGCGAAACGGGCAGCGTGCGTTACGCATTCCTGATGGCCGGCTACATGTTCGCGCTCGCGTACACGGCCTCGTTCCTGACCTTCCACATCGCACGGGCCGTGCTGGGGAGCTGATCATGATCCAGTACCTGGTCGTCGCAGTCATCGTCGCCGTCGCCGCGCTGTATGCGGCGGTCAAGTATCTGCCCAAGGCGTGGCGCGAAAAGCTCGTCTACAAGCTGTCGGGCGGCACCGGCAAGGGCCGTTTCGTGAAGTGGCTCGGCACGGATTCGAGCTGCGGCAGCGGGTGCGATACGTGCGGCACGTGCGAGACCGAGCCGCTGCCCGAGAAGGATGCGAAGGGCCGCAAGGTCATCCAGGTGCACGTCCAGCGCTAATGTGACCCCAACATGTCGATCAGGCGTTTCGCATCGAACGGCGCCCTAACCTTGATGTCGTTGTCGAAGTAGCAGTACACATCCCCATCCTCCGCCCAGGCGCGGATGCGCGCGGCCCAGCGTTCCAGCGATTCGTCCTCGTACCCGCTCGCATACAGCTCGTGCTCGCCGTGCAGGCGGATGTAGACGAAGTCCGCCGTCACTTCATCCACTTCCAGCCATTTGCCGGCCGTATCGGCCACCACCAGCGCCACGTTGTACTTGCGCAGCAGCGCGAGGAAGGCCGGGTCGCGGAAGCTCTCGTGCCGCACTTCGACGGCATGGCGCAGCGGGCGCACGGCGTCGATGTCGAGCAGCGCGCGGCCCGCGAGCTTCTCGTCGTGGCCGCACGCGATGGCGAGGGCGTGCTCGGTGTCGTGCGGGAGCAGGGAGAGGAAATGCTCGACCTTGTCGGCAGCGAAGCGCAGCTGCGGCGGGAACTGCCACAGAAAGGGCCCGAGTTTTTCGCGCAGCGCGAACACGCCGGACGCGAGCACGTTGGCGAGCGGCGTCTCGATGCCGCGCAGCTTGAGCATGTGGGTGAGGAAGCGGTTGCCCTTCACGGCGAAGATGAAACCGGGCGGGGTCGCGTCGTACCACGCCGCGTAGCTGGATGGGCGCTGCAGCGAGTAGAACGAGCCGTTAATCTCGATGGTGGGCAGGAAGCGCGACGCATATTCCAGCTCGCGCGCCTGCGCGAGGCCGGGCGGATAAAACACCCCGCGCCATGGTTCGTAACGCCAGCCCGAGATGCCGATGTAGATTGCGCCCATGCCCCCAGTCTAGGGCAAACCGCGGAAATCAGGCGCGCCGGCGGCGCCACAGTCCGATGCCGCCCACGCCCGCCAGCAGCATCGCCCACGTGGGCGTTTCCGGCACGGCCGGCACCGATTCCGTGCCGGGCAGGGCGGACGACATGGAGAGCGTCGTGCCGTCCGTCCAGAGCAGGTGGTGTTCCGAACCGCCGTACGGGTTGAACTGGTAGTCGTAGACCATCTGCCCGGTCGTGACGAAGTGGCCGCCGCCGTTCAGGCCTTCCGGATCGCTGGAATATTCGCTGATGCCGAACGACAGGCCGCTCTCCGCGGAGAAGCGGAAGCTGTCGGCGTCGCAGTGGTAATAGGTATTGCTGCCCGCCGCGCAGGCCACGTAGTCCTTTGCATCGACCAGCAGCGATGTCAGCTCGCCCCGTTCGAGGACGCCGTCGCCGTTGGCATCGACGCCGGTGAACGAACCGTCGATGCGCAGGTCGGGCAGGAAGGCGGCGGCTTCCTGGTCGTGGAAGCCGGTGTAGCTGAAGGCCCAGTGGGATGTCTGGGCGTGGGCGATTGTGCTGGCCAGCAGCAGGGCGCCGGCGGTGACGGGGAACTTCATGGGCAGGACCTCGGGAATCAACAAGCGCGACAGACGACAGCCTACCTTGCCGTCCACGAAAGTCCTACGGATTTAACATGTGTGTCGCCGCTCAGCCACAGTGCATGAATTATTTCCCTGCCTGCACCACCGGCAGCTCGATCGCGCTCTCCAGCCCCGGCGCGTGATAGATGCGCTGCGTCGCCTTGCGATAATCGCCCGGCTTGGCGTAGAAGATGTTCGGCACGAACGTCTGCGGGTTGCGGTCGTACAGCGGGAACCAGCTGGACTGGATCTGCACCATGATGCGGTGGCCCGGCAGGAACACGTGGTCGACGTTCGGCAGCGCGAAGCGATAGCGCTCGGCCTTGTTCGCGGGGATCGCGGCCGGCTTGTCCAGGCCCTGGTAGTAGCGGCCGCGGAAGATGTCCATCGCGATCGGCAGCTGGTAGCCGCCCATCTCGGGCTGCGCCGCGACTTCGTCCGGGTACACGTCGATCAGCTTGACGACCCAGTCGCTGTCCGTGCCCGACGTCGACGCGTACAGGTCGACCATCGGCTGGCCGGCCAGCTGCAGCGGCGCGGTGAGCGGGGCGGTCGTGTAGGTCAGCACGTCCGGGCGGTCCGAATAGCTGCGCTGGTCCGTCACGAGCCACGGCTTCCACACGCTGGCGTCGGTCATGTGCACGGGACGGGGCACGAACGGCACCGGTTTCGCCGGGTCGGACACGTATTCGTCGAACGCGGCCGTCTTGTCGGCCTTGCCCTGCGCCTTCTCGAAGGCGAGGCCGAAGCCCGGCTTCAGGTACAGCGGCGTGGAGGCCGGCACGAGCGGCCACTGGTCGAGACGGCGCCAGCGATTGACGCCGGTCTGGTACGACCACACGGGCGGCGTGTCGAACGCGGGCGCGCCATCCTTCAGGTACTGGTTGAAGAACGGGAGCATGACTTCACGGCGGAATTCGCGCGCGGTGTCGCCCGTGAATTTCAGCGCGCCCAGCGTCGAGCCTTCGTAGTTGACGCCGCTGTGGCGCCACGGGCCCACCACCAGCGAATTCAGTTTATTCGTCTTGTCCTGCGGCTCGACGGCGGCATAGGTCGCATAGGCGCCGTAGATGTCTTCCTGGTCCCAGCGGCCCACGACGGTCATCGTCGGCACGGACAGCGGACGCCTGGCGAGGATCTTGTCCAGTGCCTGCTCCTGCCAGTAGCTGTCGTAGGCCGGATGCTCGAACAGCTTCTTCGTGAAGTTCAGCTGGTCGACGCCGTAGAGGTGCGCGAAGTCGGACGTGGAGCCCGCGCGCAGCCAGGCGTCGTAGTCGTCGTTGATGCCGGTGACGATCTTCTCGCCTTCGCCGCGTGCCGCGTTCTGGCTCGCGATGTAGGCAAGGTTCGGGTTGCGGAACGCGCCGTTGTGGAACCAGTCGTCGCCGCGCCAGCCGTCGACCATGGGGCTCATCGGCACGGCGGCCTTCAGCGCGGGGTGCGGGTCGACGAGGGCCATCAGCACGGTAAAACCTTCGTAGGACGAGCCGACCATGCCGACCTTGCCGTTCGATTGCGGGATGTTCTTGATCAGCCAGTCGATCGTGTCGTAGGCGTCGGTCGTGTGGTCGACTTGCGTGTTGTTCAGCGGGCCGCGCGCCGGGCGCGTCATCACGTAGTCGCCTTCGGAACCGTACTTGCCGCGCACGTCCTGGAACACGCGGATATAGCCGCTCTCGATGAAGGCGTCGTCGCCGTCGCCGAGAACCGACGTGATGTGCGGGCTCTTCATGCGGCCGGCGCGGCCCGACGCGTTGTACGGCGTGCGCGTCAGCATGATCGGCGCCTTGCCTTCCGCGATGCTCTTCGGGATCACGATCACGGTATGCAGCTTGACGCCGTCGCGCATCGGGATCATGACGTCCTGCTTGACGTAGTCGGCGTTCGGGACCGTCGTCTCGAATTTTCCGGCCGGGATATCCGGCGCCATCGGTGACGTCTGGGCGTGCGCGGCGCTGGCGAAGGCGGCGGCAAGCACGAGGGAAAGGACGGACAGGGACGGCAGGCGGTAACGCGGCATCGGATTGGTCTCCACGGGACGGTTGAGTGAGCAACCTTGGATAAAGATTGCAACAGAGCATGGTACCGAACCGTGGGAAAGTCTGCAAACGCGCCACCAGAATTCGGGGTCAGAGCACGTTTTGCTCAGAATTCGGGGTCAGAGCACATTTTTAGGCACGGTCTTTAGAGCAAGCTTGTGCGCTAGCCGTCACCTGTTCGGATCTACATGCGGCGAGCGGTCGCGGGGCCATGTGAGCATCCCGTAGGGTCAATATCCATCTGGACATTGACCCAAAATGTGCTCTGACCCTGACCCTTCCCCACATATTTTTCTTGTAGGTGGACGGGGTTGCTGTTAGCTTCCGGTGAAAAAAGCTGGTGCATG
>NZ_JBKYMO010000164.1:0-11607 GCF_047302915.1 Massilia sp. CT11-108
CCGCGACAGCCAGGCCGCGCTCGACCAGCTGTTCGCCCAGTGCGCCAGGGATGCCGCCTGCGCGAGGCGGGTGCCGTACGAGCCG
This sequence comes from Massilia sp. CT11-108, assembly GCF_047302915.1. Taxonomy (NCBI): domain Bacteria; kingdom Pseudomonadati; phylum Pseudomonadota; class Betaproteobacteria; order Burkholderiales; family Oxalobacteraceae; genus Massilia; species Massilia sp. CT11-108. The sequence continues at coordinate 86 of NZ_JBKYMO010000164.1, forward strand.
CCCCACAGGTTGATCCTGTCATAGCCCAGCGCGCGGCGCACGGATTCGATGTCGCGCGCGGCGGCGGCCGTCGTGTACGCGGCGAACGGCGCCTTGCTGGCCGCGATGCAGCGGCGCAGGGCGGCGTCGGCGTCGGCATCGCTCAGCTGCGCATCCGCGTCGGCGTCGGACGGGCATTCCAGCTTGCCGGACAACCCCGTGCCGCGCTGGTCGACGAACACGATGTCGCGCGTGGCGCGCACGCGCTTGAAGGCGGTGGACAACAGGGGGAGCACGTCGCTGCCCGCTTCGCCGGGACCGCCGGCCAGCACGAACAGCGGATCCGGCCGCGCACCCTGGCGCAGGGCGGGGGCGATCGTCACGTGCAGGTTCAGGGTGGCGGGTTTGCCGGGTTCGAGCGGGACGGGCAGGGTCAGGCAGCGCAGGGCTTCCTCGACGCCGGGCAGGTGGCAGCTGCGCGTTGGTGCCGGCGTGGCGGGCGTCGCCGCGGCCGGGATCGTGGCCGCCAGCCATGCGCCCAGGAGCAGGATCGATTTCAACAAGTAGTCTCCTCTTCGATGCGGGTCATACTAATTTGACATCGATTTCGTGGTCAAATATTTCTTGCAAATAAGAGTTGCAAAATTGCATGATTCAGCGCGGATGTCTTTGCGTTGGCTCCAGCCTGGTGCGGCTTGACTGTCGGGTGAGGAATCGGCTATAGTCGTGGGCTTTCCATTTGCTCGGGAAAAGACAATAAGGCAGAGTCCGCGATGTAGCATCGCCCGCGGAACCACCATTCGAGCATTAATTCCCTATACATAGGAAGTCAACATGAAAACTTTTTCCGCTAAGGGCCATGAAGTCCAGCGCGATTGGTACGTGATTGACGCGACGGACAAAGTCCTCGGACGTGTTGCCAGCGAAGTGGCACTCCGACTGCGCGGCAAGCACAAGCCGGAATTTACTCCGCACGTCGATACCGGTGATTTCATCGTCGTCGTCAACGCAGGCAAACTGCGCGTGACCGGCACCAAAGCCAACGACAAGAAGTACTACCGTCACTCGGGCTACCCGGGCGGTATCTACGAAACCAACTTCCTGAAAATGCAACAGCGTTTCCCGGGCCGCGCCCTGGAAAAAGCCGTCAAAGGCATGCTGCCGAAGGGCCCGCTGGGCTACGCAATGATCAAGAAGCTGAAAGTGTATGCGGAAGCTACGCACCCGCACGCTGCCCAGCAACCCAAAGCACTCGAAATCTAAGTAAGGAACTGACATGATCGGTAACTACAACTACGGCACCGGCCGTCGCAAGAGTGCAGTGGCCCGTGTGTTCATCAAGGCTGGCACCGGCCAGATCATCGTGAACGGCAAACCGGCCGCCGAATACTTCTCGCGCGAAACCGGCCTGATGGTCATCCGTCAACCGCTGGAACTGACCGGCAACGTCGAGCGTTTCGACATCAAGGTCAACGTGCATGGCGGCGGCGAGTCCGGCCAGGCAGGTGCAGTGCGCCACGGCATCACCCGTGCACTGATCGACTACGACGCAGGCCTGAAGGGCGACCTGGCACGTGCCGGTTTCGTCACCCGTGACGCCCGTGAAGTCGAGCGTAAGAAAGTTGGTCTGCGCAAAGCACGTCGCGCAAAGCAATTCTCGAAGCGTTAATCGGATCTGCAGCGCTTTTGCGCTGCTGCCGAAACGAAAAGCCGCCCGCTGCAAAGCCGGCGGCTTTTTTGTTTCCCAAATTCGGGGTCAGGTCCCATTTTTCTTTAAATTCGGGGTCAGAGCACATTTTTTCGCCGTGTTGGAACGAGGTCTCTGCGCCTCGGCGGATGTCGTCACCCGATCGTTTCTCCTCTGCGGGAGAAAAATTCATTATCCCTGATGCAATTGTCAGGAAATGTGCTCTGACCCCGAATCTTTAAAATAATGTGCTCTGACCCCGAATGTAGACTTTAGCCATGCGGCAATGCAGCACATGCGAGGACAGCCTGCTAAAATTGCGGGCTCGTACGGAACGTATCCATTTATCAAGGGGAAACAGACATGATCAAAGTTGGCATCGTTGGCGGCACCGGCTACACGGGCGTGGAATTGCTGCGCCTGCTCGCTGCCCACCCCGAGGCGCAGCTGACCGCCATCACTTCGCGCAAGGAAGACGGCCTGCCCGTCGCCGACATGTTTCCCTCGCTGCGCGGCCACGTCGACATCGCGTTCTCGAGCCCGGACAAGGCCGACCTGAAGCAGTGCGACGTCGTGTTCTTCGCGACCCCGCACGGCGTCGCCATGGCCCAGGCGCCCGAGTTGATCGCCGCCGGCGTGAAGGTGATCGACCTCGCCGCCGACTTCCGCCTGAAGGACCAGGCCACGTTCGAGAAGTGGTACAAGATCCCGCACAGCGCGCCGGACCTGCTGGAAGAGGCCGTGTATGGCCTGCCGGAACTGAATCGCGAAGATATCAGCAAGGCGCGCCTGATCGCCAATCCGGGCTGCTATCCGACGACGATGCAACTGGGCTTTTATCCGCTGCTGAAGGCGGGCATCATCGACGCAAGCAACCTGATCGCCGACGCCAAGTCGGGCGTGTCCGGCGCCGGCCGCAAGGCCGAGATCGGCACGTTGTTCTCGGAAGCGAGCGACAACTTCAAGGCCTATGGCGTGCATGGCCACCGCCACACGCCGGAGACGTCGGCCCAGCTGCAGCGCTACACGGACCAGAAGGTCGGCCTGATCTTCACGCCGCATCTCGTGCCGATGATCCGCGGCATGCATTCGACGCTGTACGCGCGCCTCACGCAGGACATCACGAACGAAGCCCTGCAAGCCCTGTTCGAAGAGCAGTACAAGGATGCGGAATTCGTCGACGTCATGCCGTTCGGCTCGCACCCGGAAACCCGCTCGACGCGCGGTTCGAACATGCTGCGCATCGCGCTGCACCGTCCGGACAACGGCAACACGGTCGTCATCCTCGTCGTGCAGGACAACCTGGTCAAGGGCGCGTCCGGCCAGGCCGTGCAGTGCATGAACCTGATGTTCGGCCTGCCGGAAAGCACCGGCCTGAAGCAGATCGCGCTGCTGCCGTAAACACGTCCTCTCGCAAGGCTTGGTCACAAGACACAGATCAAGGCGACCTGTGTTGGCAACGGTACATTGACTGTTGGACAGAACCAACGCCAAGCACAGGGGACAATCATGTTCGGTCGTAACGCAAAAAGCGAAATCGATAGCCTGATCGGCATTTCCGCACGCATCGAAGGGGATCTCGTATTCACCGGCGGGCTGCGCATCGACGGCGAGGTACACGGCAACGTGATGGCCGCGGACGGCAACGACAGCGTGCTGATCGTGTCCGAACACGCGCGCATCGAAGGCGAGGTGCGCTGCTCCAACCTCGTCGTCAACGGGTATATCGCGGGCACGGTGTATTCGTCCGAACTCCTTGAATTGCAGCCGAAAGGCCGCATACATGGGGATGTCCATTACCGCCTGCTGGAAATGCACGGCGGTGCCCTCGTCACCGGCAAGCTGACCCATCACGCCGAGCCGGTGGCGGCTGCCGAACCCGTCTTCCACCTCGGCGTGGCGGCCGAAGGGGCTTCAGCATGACTGGCGCCAACGGTCTATAATGGACGAAATCCGAATCCAATCAGGAGTTTATCCATGAATGCAGTCGCCGAAGTGCAAAACGCACAAGACACGATCCCCACGCCCATCAATTTCACCGACAGCGCTGCCCAGAAGGTTGCTCAACTGATCGAGGAAGAAGGCAATCCAGACCTGAAACTGCGCGTGTTCGTGCAGGGCGGCGGTTGCTCGGGCTTCCAGTACGGCTTCACCTTCGACGAAATCGTGAACGAAGACGACACGACGATGGAAAAGAACGGCGTTCAGCTGTTGATCGACTCGATGAGCTACCAGTACCTGGTCGGCGCCGAGATCGACTACAAGGACGACCTCGAAGGCGCCCAGTTCGTCATCAAGAACCCGAACGCCCAGTCGACCTGCGGTTGCGGTTCGTCGTTCTCGATGTAAGCGATACCAGACTCGACATCGAAAGCCGCCTCGGCATTGCCGGGGCGGTTTTTTTTTCGTCCGTACGAAGTGTTGGATGCCGCCGTAATGACAATCCATTAACATTGCTAACAGTCACGCGCGTAGTACACTGACCACGCTCCACGAACGTGGCGGCAAGGAGACACATAACCCCTGTAACGAGAGAAAAAACAATGTCGAGGGCACCAACTTTACTCTGCGGTGTTACCGCTATCATCCTCGCCTGGGCCGGTGCCGCCCAGGCGCAAGCACCATCCACCGACAAAGCCGCCACCACCACCACGGCAGCGACCGACGACGGCACCGGCGCCTACCGCACGCAGCGCTACCGCAACCTGTTCGCCGAACGCCTGGGGCGCAGCCCGCAGGAGACACACGCGAAAATCGAGCGCGCCTACCAGAAGCTGTTCCATGGCGACGGCCAGGAGGAGCGCGTCTACTTCGAGACGGGCGCCAACGCCAACGGCACGCTCGCGTACATCACGGACTGGGCCAACAACGACGCCCGCACGGAGGGCATGAGCTACGGCATGATGATCGCTGTCCAGCTCGGCAAGAAGCGCGAGTTCGACGCGCTGTGGAACTGGTCGAAGACGTACATGCTCACGACCGATCCCGCCAACCCGTCGCGCGGCTATTTCGCGTGGTCGATGGGCACGGACGGCACGCCGCGCGCCACCGGGGCCGCGCCGGACGGCGAGGAATACTATGCGATGGCGTTGTACTTCGCGGCGCGGCGCTGGGGTAACGGGAAGGGCATCTACGACTATCAGAAGGAAGCGGATACTATCCTGCGCGGCATGCGCCACCATCCCGTCATGACGGCCACGCCGCCGTTCCGCATCCACCCCGGCGATCAGCCGTTCGTCGAGCCGGCCACGCCCTGGCCCAGCCCCAACAACCGCCGCGAACAGGAACAGGCGCAGAAAGCGGGCAAGCCGTGGCCGCCGCAGCGTCCGCACCGCGCGCCGCGTGCCGTCACCGTCGGGACGATGGTCGACGAGGCCCACGCGATGGTCCGTTTCGTGCCGGAGACGTTCATCCCCGGCACCGACCCGTCGTACCACCTGCCCGCGTTCTACGAGCTGTGGGCACGCTGGGGCCCGCGCGAGGACCGCGCGTTCTGGGCGCGCGCCGCCAGCGTCAGTCGCGATTTCTTCGTGAAGACGGCCGACCCCGCGACGGGCCTCGGCCCCGACCGCGCCGACTTCGACGGCACGCCGCTGAAGAATTGGGACGGCAGCCCGGGGTCGTTCGGCTACGACAGCTGGCGCACGATCAGCAACTGGTCCGTCGACCGCAGCTGGTGGAACAAGGATCCGCGCCAGCAGGCGCTTTCCGACCGCGTCCAGACGTTCCTCGCGGGCCAGGGAATCGACCGTTTCGCCGACCGCTACACGCTGGACGGCAAGCCGCTGTCCGACCGCCACTCGACCGGCATGCTGGCGGCAGCGGCCGTCGGCAGCCTGGCGGCCACGCCGGGGCAGGCATCCGACGACTTCCTGCGCGCGCTGTGGGACACGCCCGTGCCCAGCGGCGAGCAGCGCTACTTCGACGGCATGCTGTACCTGATGAGCATGATGCATCTCGGCGGCGAATTCCGCGTGATCGACGCGCCCCACAAATAACAAGGAGACAAGCATGATGAAACAGAGGAAACAAACCGCGGTCGCGGTCCTTCTCGCCTGCGCGGCGATGGGGGCGCAGGCACAGGACCGCGCGTGGCTCGACAAATCGAAATCCGCCGACGAACGCGCCCGCGCCGCCGTCGCCGCGATGACGCTCGACGAAAAGCTGCTGCTGATCGTCAGCTACACGGACAAGAAAGACCTGGCGAAGCAGCCGGACGATATCGTGCCGCCGGCAATCAAGGCCGACGTCGCGGCACACCACATCGAGGGCTCGGCCGGCTACGTGCCGGGCATCCCGCGCCTGGGCATTCCGCCGCAGTGGCAGACCGACGCGTCGATCGGCGTGCGCGTGGGCGGCATGGAGCGCACCGCGCTGCCGTCCTCGCTGGCGACGGCGGCCAGCTTCGACCCGGCCGTCTCCGAGGCGGGCGGCCGCATGATCGCGGACGAGGCGCGCGCCTCCGGTTTCAACACCTTCCTGGCCGGCGGCGCGAACCTGGCGCGCGAGCCGCGCAATGGCCGCAACTTCGAATACGTGGGCGAGGACCCGCTGCTGGCCGGCCGCATGGCGGCAGGTCTCATCAACGGCATCCAGGCGCGCCACGTGGTGTCGACGATGAAGCACTTCGCCGTCAACGACCACGAAAGCCAGCGCACGACGGTCGACGTCACGATCTCGCCCGAAGCGATGCGCCAGTCGGACCTGCTCGCGTTCGAGATCGTCAACGAGCTGTCGAAGCCGGGCTCCGTCATGTGCTCGTACAACCTCGTGAACGGCCGCTGGGCATGCGAGAACGAATACCTGCTGAACAAGACGCTGAAGCAGGACTGGAAGTTCAAGGGTTATGTGATGGCCGACTGGGGCGCCGTCCACTCGACGGCGGACGCCGCCAACTATGGCCTCGACCAGTTCACGGGCTACCCGTGCTGCAACCACCACGGCCCGTTCTACTCGGCGAAGAATTTCAAGGAGGCGATGAACAAGGGCGACGTCTCGATGCGCCGCCTCGACGACATGGCGCAGCGCATCCTGTGGCCGCTGTTCCAGACCGGCGTGTTCGACGATCCGCCGAAAGTCGGCAAGATCGATTTCGCGGCGAATGCCAACGTCGCGCAGCGCGCCGCCGAGGAATCGCTCGTGCTGCTGAAGAACGAGGGCAACCTGCTGCCGCTGGCGAACGTGAAGTCGGTGGCCGTCATCGGCGGCCATGCGGACAAGGGCGTGCTGGCGGGCGGCGGTTCGTCCGGCGTGACGCCCGTCGGCGGCAATGCCGTGCCGAACCTGGAGCCGACGAAGTGGCCCGGCCCCGTGATCTACATGCCGTCGGCGCCGCTGGCGGCGTTGAAAGCCGAACTGCCGAAGGCGAAGGTTGCGTACGCGAGCGGCAAGGACATCGACGCGGCCGTCGCGCTGGCGAAGCAGTCCGAGGTCGCCGTCGTGTTCGTGACGCAGTGGATGGGCGAGGGCTTCGACGGCAAGCTGGAACTGGACGGCAACCAGGATGCGCTGGTCGCCGCCGTCGCGCGCGCCAATCCGAAGACAATCGTCGTCGTGGAATCGGGCGGTGCGATCCTGATGCCGTGGCTGCCGCAGGTGCCGGCCGTGCTGGAGGCGTTCTATCCGGGCATCCGCGGCGGCCAGGCGATCGCGCGCATCCTGACCGGTAAAGTGAATCCGTCCGGGCACCTGCCGATCAGCTTCCCCGCATCGAACGCGCAGCTGGCGCATGCCGAGATCCCGGGCTTCGGCAAGCCGGACGGCATCCCCGTCCACATCACGTATCACGAAGGCGCGGCGATCGGCTACAAGTGGTACGACGCGAAAGGGTATAAACCGTTATTCGCGTTCGGCCACGGCCTCAGTTATACGAGCTTCGCCGTCGCGGAGCCGAAGGCGAACGTCGCCAATGGCGCGCTGACGGTCGGCGCGGCGCTGCGCAACACGGGCAAGCTCGCGGGCAAGGGTGTCGTGCAGGTGTACGTGGCACCGGCGGATGTGAAAGCGTCGGGCTGGGAAGCGCCGAAGCGTCTCGTCGCGTTCCACAAGCTCGATCTGAAGGCAGGCGGCGCGAACACGTTCACGCAGGCCGTCGATCCGCGCCTGCTGGCGACGTACGAGGTCGCGGACAACAGCTGGCGCGTGCGCGCGGGCACGTACCGCGTGCTGTTCGGGCAGGCGGCGGACGACCTGCCGGTCTCGGTGGACGTGACACTGCCGGAGATGACCTGGAGCGCCGTCCACAAGGACTGAGGCATTATTTCGCGTAGGGTGGGCACCACGTGCCCACGCGGACATACGCGTTATCTGGCCCAGTAATCCAGCACCAGCGATTTGGCGAGAGAAGGCTTGAGCATCTCGACAAAGCGCTGGTGCGCCGGATGCACGAGATAGGCGTCGCGGTCTTCGGCTTGAGCGAACGTCAACGTGAAGCAGTGCGTGAAGCCGTCGTTCAGGCCTTCCGGGCTCACGTTCGTGCCCCATTCGTAGGCCGTGATGCCGGGGATGGCCGCGGGCAGGGCGGCGAAGCCGGTCACGATGGCGTCGACGTCGTCGTACGAGGCGTCGTCCTTGAACGCGAACAGGACGACGTGGCGGAGCAGTTGGCTGGACATGGGGCGGTCGGATAAGTTGACGAGACGTCATCTTACATCAGGGCGCGAGGGCGATCACATCGTCGCCCGGCAGCGGCTCGCAGCCCGGCCCCAGTGGCTCCCAGTCGCGGTGCACGACGATGTGGCGCTCGTCGTGGCATAGTTCCACGCGGCGCGTATGCGGGGACTCCCGCCGTACGAAATCCTCGATCGCCGTCGGCACGCTGATGTGCAGCGCGAGCGCGTGGATGTCGTCGAGCGGATGGTCGCCCACGTGCACGAGGGGCACGAACTGGCCGGCGAACATCAGCCAGTGCGACGGGATGCGGACGGGCGTGTCCGCATAGCCTTGCGCGCGCAGCCACGCCTGCGCGCGCGCGCGCGCGGGATCGGCCGGATCGAGGCGGCCCCACGCGAATGCGATCAGCTCCGCCACCCACTGGTTGCAGTTCTGGTAGCGCGTGCCGAACGCGTACGCGTTGGCGCTGTAGCGTGTGCCCAGCAGCGCGAGGGCCAGCGGCTTGTCGAGCGCGGCCCGTTCAAGCAGCGCGCTGTCCTGCTCGGGCGGGAACAGCAGGGCGACGTGGCCATGCGTGGGCGCGTCGGCGCCGAGCACGAAGCCGGACATGCCCTGGTCGAACAGGCGCGGACGCGATTCGTCGCACGCGTAATACAGCTGGCGCACGGCCCACGGTCCACCGGGATTGTTTTTCAGCGCGATGCCCGCGTGCGAATACAGCAGGCCGAAGCGGGAGAGGTCCAGGCCCGCGCGCGCGACGAGGGCGAGACTGCTGCCGGAACGCGTCAATTCGTCCTTCACCGCGGCGGCGAAACGCAGCACGCGATCCTGGTCCGCGGCCGTGACCTTGCCGGCGCGGTCGCAGAAGGCCGGGATGCCGGCCGATGCCCCCGCGCTCGCGCACAGCAGCAGCGCGGCCGCGAGGAGCCTCCGGAACATCAGATCGTCACTTTGCGCGACGCGAGGTCGCGGTACCAGTCGTCCTGCAGCGCGAGGAAGAATGGCTGCTTCGTGTCGCCGTACGCGAATTCGTAGCCGTACACGCGCTCGTTCACCTGCACGACTTCATCCTTGGCGACGCGGCGCTCGGCCAGTGCGCGGTCGGGCACGTCGACCCAGAACTGGGTGGCGGCATCGCCCGCGACGGCGCGCAGCGTGATACGCGTTTTTGCTTCCTTGCCCGCCTTGGCCGGTGCCACGGCGACGTCGATCACGCGGTACGGGCCGGTCTCCGCGCGCTTGTTGTCGCCGCTCGAGCTGTTGCTGGAGCCGCCGATCGAATCGGAGATGCTGCCCGACGATGCGGAACCCGCGCTGGACGCGGACGACGCGAAGCTGTCGGCTTGAGCGGGTACGGACACCACGGCGGCGGCGGCGGCCAGCGCCAGGGCGAGCGCACGGGTGAAATTCGTGTAGGTCATTGCGAAATCTTTCTTAAGCACATTGGATAACGCAATGGTACAAGTGCCGTGTGCCGCTGAGAAGGCGAACGTGGTTTTGTTACAAACGACCCGCCGCCGCGGGATCAGTCGATTTCGGTGACGAACTGGTCGAGCGGGCGGCGCACCTTCGGCAGGTTGACCAGCCAGTCCTGCTCGGCCTTGCGGTAGCCCAGCGGCAGCATGACGACGCTGCGCAGGTGTTGCTCGCGCAGCTTCAGGATGGCGTCGACGGCGGCCGGGTCGAAGCCTTCCATCGGCGTCGCGTCGACTTCCTCGAACGCGGCCGCGATGACGGCCGCGCCGAAGCCGATGTAGGCCTGGCGTGCGGCATGCTCGAAGTTCACCTGCGCGCCGCGGCCCGGATAGGTCGACAGCAGTTGCTGGCGGTACGCTTCCCAGCCTTCGTTGCGGAAGCCGCGCACTTCGTTGGTCAGGTCGAACATGTGGTTGATGCGTTCCGGCGTGTAGTCGTCCCAGGCGGCGAACACCAGCAGGTGCGACGCATCCGTGACCTGTGCCTGGTTCCATGCCACTTCACGGATCTGCGCGCGCAGTGCCGGATTCTTGATGACCAGGATCTCGTAGGGCTGCAGGCCGGACGACGTCGGCGCCAGGCGGGCGGCCTCGATGATGCGGTCGATCTTGTCCTGGGCGACCGGACGGGTCGGATCCATTGCCTTGGTGGCGTAGCGCCATTGCAATTTATTCAGTAATTCCATGAGTGACCTTATGAGTGGTGAGTGGTGACATTGTATTTTCTCCTCGCGGTGCAATAAACTAGGCGATCAGCAAATGATTTGTTCGCGAAAGGTGAAGATGGCCCGCAAGTTCGATCACTTGTCGGATGTGGAGGTGTTGCTCAGCGTGATCGAACACGGGTCATTCAGCGCCGCTGCCGTGGTGCTGTCGACCACGGCGTCGGTACTGAGCCGCGCCATCTCGCGGCTGGAAACCCGCCTGGGCGCGCAGTTGCTGCGGCGTAGCACGCGCAGCCTGAGCCTGACCGATGCCGGACGCCGCTACGCCGAGGAGGTGCGCGGCGCGTTCGCGCAGATCGAGCAGGCGGAACGCACGATCCGCAGCACGACGGTGCAACTGAGCGGCAAGGTGCGCATGAGCGTGCCCACCAGCTACGGCAGGCAACGCCTGCCCGCGCTGCTCGCCGCCTATGCGCGCGCCTATCCGCTGGTCGAACTGGAGGTCGACATCAGTAACCGCAACGTCGACCTGGTGGCGGAAGGGTTCGACCTGGCCATCCGTTCCGGCCCGCTCCCCAGCAGCAGCATGGTGGCGCGTCCGCTCGAAGTGTCGCCGCTGTGCCTGGTCGCCGCGCCGGACTACCTGGAGGCGGCGGGACCGTTGTGCGGCCTCGCCGACCTGGCGCGCCAGCGCTGCATCGCCTTCATCCGTCCCAGCACCGGACGCGTGATCCCGTGGCATTTGCGCGACGACGGGCGCGACATCGACTGGATGCCGCCGGCCGCCGTCACGGTGGCGACGGACGTCATGGGCGTCGTGTGGTTCGCGGAGCAGGGGATGGGCATCGCGCTGTGCCCGCGCATCTTTGCCGAGGATAGCCTGGCCGCTGGCCGCCTGACCGAGGTGTTGCCCGGCCTGGGCGGGCGCACGCGGACATTCTCTCTGATCTATCCGGCCCACCGCAGCCTGTCGGCCGCCTCGCGCGCGCTGATCGACATGCTGGCGGCGGGCCACGCAGGAATTTCTTGAGGGATCAGGCCGGATACAGCGCGCCGAGGATGCGCGGCCCGGCGGCGCCCGTCACGGCCGGCAGGTTGCCCGGC
>NZ_JBKYMO010000165.1:0-11578 GCF_047302915.1 Massilia sp. CT11-108
GGCATCGGCCGCGCGCTCGTCGCGGCCACGCTCGAACGGGCGCAGTGTGCAGGGGCGCCGGCCATCGGCCTGCACACGAGTCCCATCATGACGACGGCGCTGCGGCTGTACACGTCGATCGGCTTCGTGCGCGAGCACGACCTGCCGCCGATCCGCGGCGCGCCGTACGCGCGTTACAGGCTGCCGGCAGCAAGCATTCCCGCAGCGCTGGCGCGTCTCGCCGCGCGCTAGCGTGCCGGGTGCAGCAGCACCGGAATCGACTTCGACGTCGGCGTGCCCGCGCCCACGGCCACGCTGTCCAGCGGCACGAGGGGATTCGTCTCCGGATAGTAGGCGCCGACGCAGCCGCGCGGGATGTCGTATTCGACGAGCAGGAAGCCGTCCGCGCGGCGCTCGATGCCGTCGTTCCACATGCTCGTGATGTCGACCTTGTCGCCCGCCTCCAGTCCCAGCATCGCGAGATCGTCGCGGTGGATGAACACGACGCGGCGCATGCCGAACACGCCGCGGTAGCGGTCGTCGAGGCCGTAGATGGTCGTGTTGTACTGGTCGTGCGAGCGGGTCGTCATCATGGTCAGCAGGCGCTCGCCGTGGATGGCGCGGGCGCGGTGGATGGCCGTATCGCGGTCGATCGCGTTGACGACGAACTGGGCCCGCGCGCTCGGCGTCGCCCACGTGCGCTCGCGCGACGCCACGCGCAGGTGGAAGCCGCCCGGCCTGGCCACGCGCGCGTTGTAGTCGTAGAAGTCGTCGAACACCTTCTCGATGTCGTCGCGGATCAGCGCATAGTTCGCGGCGCGGGCCAGCCAGTCCACCTTGCCGCTGCCGAGCGTGGCGTGGGCTATGCGCGCGACGATGGCGATCTCGGACAGCAGGTTCGGCGACGCGGGGCGGTTGATGCCGTACGAGATGTGCACCATGCTCATCGAATCTTCCACCGTCACGCCCTGCGCCACGCCGTCCTGCATGTCGATCTCCGTGCGGCCCAGCGTGGGCAGGATCAGCGCGTCGCGGCCGTGCACGAGGTGGCTGCGGTTCAGCTTCGTCGACACCTGCACCGTCAGCGCGCACTGGCGCAGGCCGGCCCACGTGAGCGGCGTGTCGGGCGTGGCGGCCGCGAAGTTGCCGCCCAGGCCGACGAACACGTTCACGCGGCCATCCACCATGCCGCGGATCGTCGCCACGACGTCGAGCCCGTGATGCCGCGGCGGAGAGAAGTCGAATACCTGGCCCAGCCGGTCGAGGAAGGCGGGCGTGGGGCGTTCCTCGATGCCGACCGTGCGGTCGCCCTGCACGTTGGAGTGTCCGCGCACGGGGCACAGGCCGGCGCCGCGGCGGCCGATCTGCCCGCGCATCATCATCAGGTTCGACAGCATCTGCACGGCCGCCACCGATTGCCTATGCTGGGTCAGGCCCATGCCCATGCCCCAGCATGCGATCACGCGTTCGGCGCTCGCGTACAGGCGCGCCAGGCGTTCGATCTCGGCGCGCGGCACGCCCGATTCCTCCAGCAGCATGCCCCAGTCCTCGGCGCGCAGGTCGGCCGCGAACGCGGCGAAGCCGGTCGTGTGGGCGTCGATGAATGCCGTGTCGAGCACGCGCGGATTGCCCGCGGCCTGGGCCTCGTCGTCCAGTTCCAGCACGCGCCTGGCCACGGCCTTGATGAGGGCCAGGTCGCCGGACACACGCGGGCGCACGAACATGGAACTGATCGGCGTGCTGGCATTGGTGAGCATCTCGGCCGGGCTTTGCGGATCCTGGAAGCGCTCCAGGCCGCGTTCCTTCAGCGGGTTGATCGACACGATGGCGGCGCCCCGTTTCGCGCATTCGCGCAGGAGGCCCATCATGCGCGGGTGGTTCGTGGCCGGGTTCTGGCCGAAGATCAGGATGGCGTCGGCCTCGTCGAAATCGTCCAGCGTGACGGTGCCCTTGCCGATGCCGACCGTGCCGGGCAGGCCGCGGCTCGTCGCCTCGTGGCACATGTTGGAACAGTCGGGGAAGTTGTTGGTGCCGACCATGCGCGCGAACAGCTGGTACAGGAACGCGGCTTCGTTGCTGGCGCGGCCGGACGTGTAGAACGCCGCGCGGTCGGGGTCGTCCAGCGCGTTCAGGTGGCGCGCGATGAGGGCGAACGCATCGTCCCACGCGATGGGGACGTACTTGTCGGTGGCGCGGTCGTACGCCATCGGGTCGGTCAGGCGGCCGTGCCGTTCCAGTTCGTAGTCGCTTTGCGCCATCAGTTCCGTCACCGTGTGCCGTGCGAAGAACTCGGGCGGCACGCGCTTGCTCGTCGCTTCCGCCGCCACGGCCTTGACGCCGTTCTCGCAGAATTCGAACGTGGACGTATGGACGCGGTCGGGCCACGCGCAGCCGGGGCAGTCGAAGCCGTCCGGCTGGTTCTGCGCGAGCAGCGTCCCGATGCTGTTCCTGCCCACGCGTTCGCGGACCAGGTTCAGCGCCACGTATTTCAGCGCGCCCCAGCCGCCGGCGGGGTTGGAGTACGGGGCGATGCGCCCTCCGGTGTCGTTCTCGGCCATGCTTGCCTCTCTTTTTGCGATGGCAACAGTGTCATGGATGAGCCTCCCACTGTGCAGATACAGTTGCGCAGATGACGATGGAGTACAGTTGGCCCGGCGGTGCTGCAACTGTACCGCTGCGCTATACTCGTCCGCATGAAGCTCTACGAGTCCCTCGCCGCCGAAGTCGAAGGCCAGGTCGCGCGCGGCGTGCTGCTGGAAGGGGAGCGGCTGCCCTCCGTGCGCCAGGCCAGCCAGCGCCGCAAGCTGAGCATCAGCACGGTGCTGCGCGCGTACTCGCTGCTGGAGAGCAGGGGCGTCATCGAGAGCCGGCCGCAATCCGGCTTCTTCGTGCGCGCCCGGCAGCGCGTCACGCCTCGTTCCGCCGAGCCGGCGCCCGCCCTGACGTTGTCGTCGGAAGTGGACGTGAGCCGGCTCGTGCTGTCCACGTTGCGCACGATCCGCACGCAGGGCGCCGCGCCGCTCGGTTCGCCGTACCCGGATCCCGCCGCCTTCCCGGCGGCGCGCATCAGCCGGTACGCCAACGCGATCGCGCGCAGCCGCCCCGTCAGCGTGCTGGACGACCTGCCGCCGGGGAATCCGCAACTGATCCGCCAGATCGCGCGCCGCTACATGGAGCACGGGGTCGCCGTCGATCCGGGCGAGATCATCGTCACCGTCGGCGCCACCGAAGCGATCAACCTGTGCCTGCAGGCCGTCGCCAGGCCGGGCGACACCGTCGCCGTCGAGTCGCCGACGTTCTACGCCATGCTGCATGCGATCGAGCGCATGGGCATGCGCGCGCTCGAGGTGCCGACGGACCGGCGCACCGGTATCGATGTCGACGCGCTACGCACGATCCTGGCCAGCCAGCGCGTGGCCGCGGTGATGGTGATGCCGAACTTCCAGAATCCCCTCGCCTTCATCATGCCGGACGAGCGCAAGCGCGAACTCGTGGCGCTGCTCGCGGAGCACGGCATCCCCGCGATCGAGAACTGCGTCTACGACGAACTGTATTACGGCGACAGCCACCCGTGCCCCCTCAAGACGTGGGACACGCGCGGCCTCGTGCTGCACTGCGCGTCGTTCTCGAAGAGCCTGACGTCGAACTACCGCATCGGCTGGGCGCTCGCGGGACGCTACGCGGCCCAGGTGGAAAAGCTGAAATTCCTGAACACGCTCAGCACGCCGTCGCTGCCGCAACTGGCGATCGCCGACTACCTGCAGCACGACGGCTTCGACCGCCACCTGCGCCAGGTGCGCAAGGGGTATGCGCAGCGCGCGCGCATGATGGCGGCCGCCGTGCTGCGTTTCTTCCCGGCCGGCACCCGCGTCTCCGAACCGCAGGGCGGCTACGTGCTGTGGGTGGAACTGGCGGGCGGCGTCGATGCGATGCGGCTGTATGCCCGCGCCCTTGAGCACGGGATCACGGTCGGCCCCGGCCACATGTTTTCGGCGCGCGGCAGCTGGACGCACTGCATCCGCCTGAACTACAGCTACCCGTGGACGCCGGCGACGGAAGACGCGTTGCGCACGCTGGGCCGTCTCGTCGCGGAGCTCGCATGAACGAGGACGACCTCGTCGCGGCCGTCACGATCCTGTGCGGAATGGGTTCCGGTCGTTGAGTTCATCGATGTAATCGTCGATGCCGCCGGCCTCCCGTTCCAGGAAGCGCGCGACGGCGTCAAGGAACGACGGGTGCGCGAGCCAGTGCGCGGACCACGTCCGCGTCGGCAGGAACCCGCGCGCCATCTTGTGCTCGCCCTGCGCGCCGCCTTCGAACACCTGGATGCCCTGTTCGATGCAGAATTCCAGCGGCTGGTAATAGGCCGTCTCGAAGTGCAGGCAGGGCACGTGTTCCAGCGCCCCCCAGTAGCGGCCGTACAAGGTGGTCTTGTCGTGCACGACGAGCGACGCCGCGATCGGGTGGCCGTCCCGTTCCGCGATCACGAGCAGCAGGTTGTCCGGCATCGTCTTGCCGATGCGGCGGAAGAAGTCCAGGTTCAAATAGGGCTTCGAGAAGTGTTCGGAATAGGTGTTGCGGTAGCAGCGCGCGAAGAACCGCCATTCCTCGTCCGTGATGGCCGGACCGCGCACCCGGCGCAACGTCACGCCCGCCTCGCGCACTTTTCTCCGCTCGGCGCGGATGTTCTTGCGCTTCTTCTGTTCGAGCGTGGCGAGGAACTCGTCGAACGTGGCGTAGCCCGCATTCATCCAGTGGAACTGCACGCCGCTGCGCAGCAGGAAGCCGGCGTCGGCCAGCTGCTTCGCCTGCTCGTCCGGCGGGAACAGCACGTGCGTGGACGACACGTCCGTCGCCTTCTGCGTTTTCACGAGCACGTCGACGAGGGCCGCCCGCGCGGGCGCATCGCGCGCGAGCAGGCGCGGGCCGCTCACGGGCGTGAACGGGATCGCGGACAGCAGCTTCGGGTAATAGTCGAGTCCATGCTCCTGGTAGGCGTTGGCCCAGGCCCAGTCGAACACGTATTCGCCGTACGAATGGCCTTTCACGTACAGGGGCAGGGCGGCCGCCAGCTGCTCATCCGCGTCGTACAGGGCGATGTATTGCGGCTGCCAGCCCGTCTCCGGCGTGGCGCTGCCGGATTCGTGCAGGGCGTGCAGGAAGGCAAAGGACAGGAACGGGTTCGGATCCTGCTGCAGGGCCACGAGGGCATCCCAGTCCGCCTGCCCGATCTCGGACAGAGAAGAAACGATATGCGTGCGATAATTCAAGATGACTTCCGTGAGCTGTTGAGACCTATGGATAAGCGATTCTTCAACCTGTATTCCCATGATTTCGCGCGCGTGGCCGTCGCCAGCCCGCGTTGCAAGGTTGCCGACCCGGCGTTCAATGCGCAGGAAACGATCCGCCTTGCGCGTGAAGCCGCCGAGAATGGCGCCGTGCTGGCCGCGTTCCCCGAACTGGGGCTGTCGGCCTACACGTGCGACGACCTGTTCCACCAGCGCGCGCTGCTCGACGCCGTGCTGGACGCGCTGGCCGAGGTGGTCGCCGCGTCGAGCACTCTGCCGCTGGCCCTCGTCGTCGGCGCGCCGCTGCGCGTCAACCACGTGCTGTTCAACTGTGCCGTGGTCGTCGCGGACGGCCGCATCCTGGGTGTGGTCCCGAAAAGCTACCTGCCCAATTATGGCGAATTTTATGAAAGTCGGCAGTTCAGTCCCGCGGACAACGCGGCCGTCGACCGGATCACCTTGCTGGGCCAGGACGTGCCGTTCGGTCCCGAACAGATCTTCGAGCTCGAGAATCAACCGCTGTTCCGCTTCCATGTCGAGATCTGCGAAGACGTGTGGGTGCCGATCCCGCCGTCCTCGTACGCCGCGCTGGCCGGCGCGACGGTGCTGGTGAACCTGTCCGCGTCGAACGTCGTCGTCGGGAAGAGCGGCTACCGGCACCAGCTCGTGTCGCAGCAGTCGGCGCGCTGCCTGGCCGCGTACCTGTACACATCGGCGGGCCGCGGCGAATCGACGACGGACATGGCGTGGGACGGCCAGTCGCTGATCTACGAAAAGGGCGACAGGCTGGCCGAGTCCGGGCGCTTCCTGGCCGACTCGCACATCATCTTCGGCGACGTCGACCTGGAACGCCTGTCGGTCGACCGCATGCACACGACGACGTTCGCGCAATCGGTGCGCCGCCACGCGCATGAGGTCGAAAAATTCCGCGTACAGAAATTCGCCGTGCCGCTGCCAGTCGACCGGGACCTGCCGCTGGCCCGCCTCGTCGAGCGCTTCCCGTACGTGCCGGCCGACGGCCGCCGCCGCGACGAGCGCTGCACGGAGGTCTACAACATCCAGGTGCAGGCGCTCGTGCAGCGGCTGCAGTCGTCCGGGCACCAGAAAGTCGTCATCGGTATTTCCGGTGGCCTGGATTCGACACACGCGCTGCTCGTCTGCGCCAAGGCGCTGGACAAGCTGGGGCTTCCCCGCACGAACATCCTCGCGTACACGATGCCCGGCTTCGCGACGAGCGAACGCACGCTGCGCCAGGCGCGCGAACTGATGCGCGTCGTGGGCTGCACGGCGCACGAGATCGACATCCGCCCCAGCTGCATCCAGATGCTGAAGGACCTCGGCCACCCGTACGCGGAAGGCGCGGAACAGTACGACGTCACGTTCGAGAACGTGCAGGCGGGCGAGCGCACCAGTCACCTGTTCCGTCTCGCGAACCACCATCATGCGATCGTGATCGGCACGGGCGATTTGTCCGAACTGGCGCTGGGCTGGTGCACGTATGGCGTGGGCGACCACATGTCGCACTACAACGTCAACGCGAGCGTGCCCAAGACGCTCATTTCCCACCTCGTGCGCTGGGTCGCCGATACGAAGCAGATCGGCGACACGGGCTCCGACGTCCTGATCAACGTGCTGGAGACGGAGATCTCGCCGGAGCTGGTCCCGGGTAAGGTGGGGGAGGCGAACAAGCCGGCGCAGGTGACGGAAGACTTCATCGGTCCGTACGAGCTGCAGGATTTCAACCTGTACTACACGCTGCGCTACGGTTTCGGCCCGGCGAAGGTCGCGTTCCTGTCGTGGAGCGCGTGGCAGGATCGCGCGGCCGGTCCGTGGCCGGAAGGCGGCAGCCCGGCGCGCAACCAGTACGACCTCGCGGCGATCAAGAAAAACCTCGGCATCTTCCTGTGGCGCTTCTTCAAGACGAGCCAGTTCAAGCGCTCGTGCGTGCCGAACGGGCCGAAGGTCGGCAACGGCGGCTCGCTGTCCCCGCGCGGCGACTGGCGCGCGCCGAGCGACTCGGAAGCGACCGTGTGGATGGACCAGCTGGCGAGGATTCCGGACTGACCGGGCACCATGCGATAATCCCGGGAAATTTTTAGGAGATAAACATGAAACAGATTACCTGCGTGATCAAGCCGTTCAAACTGGACGAAGTGCGCGAGGCGCTGGCGGAAGTGAACGTCACCGGCCTTACCGTCACGGAAGTGAAGGGCTTCGGCCGCCAGAAGGGCCACACGGAACTGTACCGCGGCGCCGAATACGTGGTCGACTTCCTGCCCAAGGTGAAGATCGAAGTGGTGGTCGACGATGCGCTGACCGAGCAGGTCGTGGACGCGATCATCAAGGCGGCGCGCACCGGCAAGATCGGCGACGGCAAGATCTTCGTGCAGGAAGTGGAGCAGGTGATTCGTATCCGTACGGGCGAGACGGGGCCGGACGCCGTATAACGTCGTCCCCGCGAAGGCGGGGACCCATACTGAGGCTCCGGTAATTGGCACAGTGACGCCGCGTTGACCTGATTCTGAGAGTCAGCATGGATTCCCGCCTTCGCGGGAATGACGGTGTTCATGTGTTACGTGGCCTTACCGCCCCACCCGCACATCGAACCTCCACGCCACCAGCCGGAACACGACGATGAACATCGCGCTGGACCACAGCGCGAAATCGTGCGGGAAGCCGTTCATCCCCAGCAGCAGGAACATCCAGTTGCCGAGGAACGCGCAGATCGCGTAGGGCTTGCCGTCCCTGAACACCATCGGCACTTCGTTGCAGACGATGTCGCGCATCACGCCGCCGAAGATCCCCGTGATCACGCCCATCATCGAGGCGATGAACAGCGGCATGTGCGCGTCCAGCGCGGACGATACGCCCGCCACGGAAAACAGCCCCAGGCCGACCGCGTCGGCGATGACGATCAGCCGTTCCGACACGATCTGGCGCAGGGTGCGGATCAGCGGCGTCGCGACGAGGGCCAGCACGAAGATCAGGATCGCGTATTCCTGGTGGATCACCCAGAACAGCGGCCGTTTATCGAGCAGGATGTCGCGCAGGGTGCCGCCGCCGAATGCGGCGATGAAGGCCACCGTGAACACCCCCACCACGTCCATGCGCTTTCTCCGCGCCTCGATGAATCCCGAGAACGCGCCCACCAGGATCGCAACGATTTCAATGACGGTGATGAGGTGCATGCGGGAGGAGAGGGCCCGGGCCGCGTCAGCTGGCGTTCGGTGCCAGCGGCAGGCGCACGGCGAAGATCACCTTGCCGCCCTCGTGGCGGTAGTCGATCTCGCCCTCGTGCTCGCGCACGATCTGCTGGGCGATGTAGAGGCCGAGGCCCATGCCCGTGCGGTTGCGCGGATTGTTCAGCGAACTGCGCTTGAATGGATTGAACAGCGCGCTTGCCGTCTCTTCCGGAATCGGCGCGCCCGCGTTCGCGATTTCCAGCACGGCGATACCGTCGCGCGGCGCGAGGCGGATCGTAATCGGCTGGTTCGGTTCGCCGTGGTGGCGGGCGTTGGACAGCAGGTTGGAGATCACCTGGCCGAGCCGGCCCCCATCCGCCAGCACGAACGCCGGCCCGACGGTGTGCAAATCGTAGACGATGGTCGGATAGGCGAGGCGCGCTTCCTCGACCATGTCGCAGGCGAGGGCCGCCAGGTCGACGGGCTGGAGGTCGATGCCGAGCGAGAGGCCGCGGTCGATGCGGCTCATGTCCAGCACCTGGCCGATCATGCGCTGCATGCGGTTGCTGGACGACTGGATGCGCTTGCCCAGCGTGCCCTTGTTGCCGACGCCGTCCGTGCGTTCGAGGACCATGCCGGCCATGTTGATCGAGTTGAGCGGGTCGCGCAGGTCGTGGCCCAGCATGGCGAGCAGTTGCGCGCGCGTGGATTCCGTCTGGGCGCGGCGCGCGTTCGACACGCGCGCCAGTTCGCCCAGCATCATGCGCGCATGCGTGAGGATGCCGTCTTCCCACGGGTGGGCGAGGCCGCGCACGGTCTCGTGCCACGCCTCGAACGAACCGCGCGGCGTCAGGCGCTCGCCCAGCGGGCCGGCCTGGGTCTTGTCCGGCTTGCCGCCCCAGGCAACTTCCTCGATCTGTTCGGTGCGCAGCAGCACGCACCAGCCGCCGCTGGGCGGGTCGAATGGCAGGCCCAGCATGCCGACCCATTTGCCGAGCCGGGCCTGGATCGCGTCCGGCCACTCCTTCACGGACGTCCGGATGACGGTGTCGTGCGGCTCGGCCGGCAGCGACGCGACGATGGCGTCCCCCAGCGCCTGGTCGACGCCGCGGCACACGACGTGCCCGTACTGGCAGACGACGAGCGCCTGCGCATGCGTGGATTCGAGCAGGCCGTCGCCATGCTCGACGAGGGCTTCGAGCGGGTCTTCTTCCAGCAGCAGCGATTCGACGAGGCTCGTGCGCACCTTGGCCGCATGCTCGACCAGTTCCGCGTCCTCGCGCGCCTCGATGCCTTGCACGGTCGAGGCGATCACCTGCGCGAGCACGTCGGCCGCCATCCGCACGGAGTAGGGCACGCGCTTCGGCGCCATGTGGTGGCACGCGATCAGGCCCCACAGGCGGCCGTGGATGACGATCGACACACTCATCGACGCGCCCACGCCCATGTTCTGCAGATACTCCACGTGGATCGGCGACACGCTGCGCAGCACGGCGAAGCTCATGTCGAGCGGCGCGCCGCCTTCCGCGCCGAGCAGCGGCACGGCGTGGTAGCCGACGTCGGCGATCATGCGCAGGGTGTTCAGCACGTACAGTCGGCGCGCCTGTGGCGGGATGTCGCCGGCCGGGTAGCGCTGGCCGAGGTAGGGCACGAGGTCGTCGCGGCGTGCCTCGGCCACCACGTCGCCGGAATCGTCGCTGCGAAAAGCGTAGGCCATCACGCGGTCGAAACCCGTGAAGTCGCGGATCTGGCGCACGGCCGCTTCCAGCAGGCCGTCGATGCTGCGCTGGCGGCGCAGGCGGTCGATCGACGAGTGCGCCTTGATCGCGAACTGGGCGACTTCCTCGATGCTGACGTCGCGCGCCTCGAATTCGACGAGCACGCGCCGCATGTGTGCGTGCACGACGCAATCGTATTCGCGCCCGCCGATGGACAGGGCCGCCACCGAGGCCGGTGCTTCGCCGTCCTCGATCGTGGCCAGGCATTCCTGGATGAGTTCAGTCACCGCCCCCGGCAGCCCGAGCGTGCCGAAGGGTTGTCCCAGCGCGGGTTCGTGGTCCATGACGGTGGCGATGTTGGTGCTCCAGCCTTCGACGCGCCCGGCGTCCGACAGGAAGAGGAGGGCGCCGTGCGGCTGGATCGAGCCGGGGAGATGGATCGGTTCGTCCGCACAATTCTGCAGATCGACCCGCTGCGGCACTGCCATCGGTTCGGGCGTACTGGACTCCACTCACTCATCCTTATACTGGCAGGGCCACCGTGGCGCTACGAGTCTGCATCTTACCCGTTTCGTCAGATCGTTGCGGATTCTTGACGATGAAACGTGCTTGAATGGATGTGTTCAGTCGAGCAGTGCGGGGCGCAGGAGGACGATCAATGCGCCATTGCCCCCGTCGGCCCGGTTCGCGACGCAGAACGCGACCACGTCGCCCGTCTGCACGAGCCAGCTGTGGACCATCCCGCGCAGGACCGGTTCGCCGCCGGCCGAACCATAGCCCACGCCGTGGATGATGCGCACGCAGCGGATGCCGCGCCTGGTGGATTTGCGGAGATAGGCGTCGACGTGGCGGCGCGCCAGGTCGCGTGTGAGGCCGTGCAGGTCCAGCTCGTCCTCGACGGGCCAGTGGCGCTTGCGCAGCTTTTTCACCACGTCCGGGCCGACGCCCGGCGCCGACCAGCTGAGGGACGGATCTTCGTCGAGCAGGCCGTCCACGTCGAACTGGTCGGACAGCATCGACTCGCGCAGCACGGCGGCCGTTTCTTCTTCCAGGGTGCGGGGACGCGTGGGCAGGGGCTGGCCGCGCGTTTCGAATTCGTGCATCGGGCGCCACACGTAGCGGTCCGACTCGGGCATCTTGACGACGTCCGTGACGGCCGTGCGGAATTCGACGGCGTGCTCGCGCGCGATGCGCTCGCGCTTTTCCCGCTCGGCCTTTTCGATGGCGCGCAGCCTTTCGTCTTCCTTGAGCTTGTCGCGCAGGGATTTCAGTTCAGCGAAGTCCTTCATCGCCATAAAACCTCATCTAGATTCGCGGGGGGGGGGGCCGCCCCCCCCCCGGGGGGCCGGGGGGGGTGGTTAGGGAGGGGGTGCAGCGGGGCCGCGCAGCCCCCACCCCCCCCCCGCCGCGG
>NZ_JBKYMO010000166.1:0-11573 GCF_047302915.1 Massilia sp. CT11-108
GCTGGACGGCGCCGAACAGGATCAGCGCGCCGGTCCCTGCCGGCAAGGTGAGATAGGCGAACGAGAACGCGGCCACGTAGGCGAACAGCATCGCGGCGGCAAAGCCGGACGCGCACGCACGCGCATCGCGAGCGCCAGCACGAGCGCGCCGGACGTCACGCGGATGGCGCCGAAGGTCGCGGGATCGATGTGCGTGTCACGGAGCGCGATGCGGCACAGCAGCGAGTTGGCCGCGAACGCGGCCATCGCCAATGCCGTCAAGGCGATCGTGGCGGCCGGTTCCTTCGATCTGCGCGCGCCAGGACGGTCCAAGTCAGATGTCGAGGTGGGAAATGAGCAGGCGGCGGCGTTCGCTGTCGCCCTCCGCCGCTTCACCGGCCGGGCCGAGCGAAATGCCGACGGCCATGATGTCGATGAGGAGCAGTTGCAGGATGCGCGAGATCATCGACAGGAACGTCGTGCTGTCCTCGCTGTGGTCGACGGCGAGGCACACGCTCGCCTTGCGCGCCAGCTGGGACTTGCTGCTCGTGATGGCGATGACGTCGGCACCGGCGGCCCGCGCGACGTCGACGGCGTCCAGCAGTTCCGGCAGCTGGCCCGTCGTCGAGATGGCGACGACGACGTCGCCCGGTCCCAGCAGCTCGGCCGCCAGCGCGAACAAATGCGCGTCGCCGTACGACGAGGTCGGGATGCGGAAGCGGAAGAATTTGTGCTGGCCGTCCAGCGCCACGACGCGCGAATTGCCCATCGCGTAGAACTCGACGCGCTTCGCCTTGCGCAGGATGTCGATGGCGCGGTCGATCGAATTCACGTCCAGCTGGTCGCGGAATCTAAGGATCGCGGACACCGTGTTGTCGATGACTTTCGCCGACAGGTCGTGCGTGCTGTCGGTCATGCGCACCTGGCTGTGGCGCACGGGGATCGTGCCCGTCAGGCTGCCCGCGAACTTCAGCTTGAAGTCGGCGAGGCCCGCGAAGCCCAGCGAACGGCAGAAGCGGATCACGGTCGGCTGGCTGACGTCGGCCAGCTTCGCGATCTCGGCGATCGGCTCGGACAGGACCTTGCGCGGATGCTCGATCACGAGCTGCGCCACGCGCTGCTCGGCCGGCGACAGTTCCGCCTGCAGGTGCTGCACGCGCTCCATCAGCGTGTTTGCGCCGCTGCGGTTGCGCAGGTGTTCCGACAGGATGCTCGACACGCCGTACAGCGCCGGCGTCGGCATCATGATCACGTACGTCGGGATCTGCGCGAGGTAGCTGGAGAAGCGCCCCTTCGCTTCGAAGCGCGTGCGGAACGGCGACGTCTTGAACCACTCGGCCATGCGCGGCACGATGCCGCCGCCGATGAAGATGCCGCCGAACGCGCCCAGCGTGACGGCCAGGTTCGCGGCCGCGCCGCCCAGCATGCCGGCGAAGCATTCCAGCACTTCCAGGCACAGCGGATCCTTCTGGTCCAATGCGGCCGCCATGATCGCGGCCGCATCACGCTGTGGTGCTTCCACGCCGTTGCGCAGCGCGAGCGCGCGATAGATGATTTCCATGCCGGGGCCGGAGATCAGGCGCTCGTTCGACACGTGCTGCCATTCGCGCCAGGCGTATTGCAGGATCGCGAATTCGCGCTCGTCGGCCGGCGCGAAGTTGACGTGGCCGCCCTCGCTGCCGAGGGTGACGAAGCCGTCCACTGTCGGGATCACGCCGGACACGCCCAGGCCGGTGCCGGGACCGAGCACGCCGGCCACCGCATTCGCGATCGGCTTGCCGCCGCCGATCTGCAGCAGGTCTTCCGGCTTGAAGCCCGGCAGCGCCATCGCCAGCGCCGTGAAGTCGTTCACGATCAGCAGCGTCGTCAGGCCGAGCGTGCGGCGCACCTCTTCCGTCGAGAACTGCCAGTCGCGGTTGGTCATGCGGATGAAGTCGCCGCTGATCGGGTTCGCGAGCGCGAACGCCGCGTGGGTGATGCGGACATGGCCGCTCTGGGCCTGGGTCTGGGCCAGGTAGGCGTTCAGCAGCGGGACGATGCCCGGATAGTCGTCGCACAGCAGCACGGCCACGTTGCGCAGCACGCCCGGCGCGATCTCCAGGGCAAAGCGCGCATGGGTCGCGCCGATGTCGGCCAGCAGGCGCGGACCGTCGGAATACGCGGCGCGGGTGTGCTTCTGTTCGGTGTCGGGCTCAAGCGTCATGGTGTTGCTCTTCTCGCGAAGGTCTCCTCTATTGCGCGTAGGATACCATTGATTGAAATGCACCAAAAAGCGATTATGACCCGATTCGGGTGGTTACAACGAAATAAGCGGCCCCGCAGGGCCGCTCTTTCCACATCGACAACGCCGGCGCTTATTGGCCGCGCGCTTCCGCGTCGATCTTCGACAGCGCGCCGGTATCGCGCATGAACCAGCAGACGACCAGCGTGCAGGCGATGACGGCCGTCGTGTACCAGTAAAAGCCGCTTTCCAGGCTGACGGATTTGAACCACAGCGCCAGGTACTCGGCCGTGCCGCCGAACACGGAGACGGCGAATGCATACGGCACGCCGACGCCGGTGGCGCGGATCGAGGCCGGGAACAGCTCGGCTTTGACCAGCGCGTTGATCGAGGTGTAGCCGGACACGATCAGCCAGGCGCAGGCGATCAGGCCGAACGCTTGCCACGGGCCGCTGGCGTGGCGGATGCCGGTCAACAGCGGCACGGTGAACAGGGTGCCCAGCAGCGCGAAGCCGATGAGCAGCGGCTTGCGGCCGATGCGGTCCGACAGCGCGCCGTACAGCGGCTGCAGGCACATCGCGAACAGCAGCGACGCGGCCGAGACGGCGGTCGTCTGCGAGTCGGTCAGGCCGACGGACAGGCGCAGGAATTTCTGCATATAGGTCGTGTAGACGTAGAACGCGAGCGTGCCGCCCATCGTCAGGCCGATCACCAGCAGCACTTCGCGCGGATGCTGGGCCAGCTGCTTCAGGCCGCCCATCGGCTTGGCGCTTTTTTTCGCTTCCTTGCGCGCGGCCTCGAACGATCCGGTCTCCGGCAGGTTGTGACGCATGCGCAGGGCCAGCAGCGCGAGGCAGGCGCCGGTGAAGAACGGGATGCGCCAGCCCCAGGCACGCAGCTGCCCGGCGTCGAGCAGGAAGTTCTGCAGCACGAGCAGCAGGATCAGCGCCAGCAGCTGGCCGCCGATCAGCGTCACGTACTGGAAGCTGCTGTAGAAGCCGCGGTGCTTCGAGTCCGCCATCTCCGACAGGTACGTCGCGCTGGCGCCGTATTCGCCGCCGAGGCTCAGGCCCTGCAGCAGGCGCGCCAGCAGCAGGATGCACGGCGACAGGATGCCGGCCGCGGCATACGTCGGCGCGCAGGCGATCAGGAGGGAGCCGAAGCACATCAGCAGCACGGACGTCATCAGCGCCGTCTTGCGGCCGAGGCGGTCGCCGATGTGGCCGAACAGGATGCCGCCGATCGGGCGCACGAAGAAGCCCAGCGCGAAGATGCCCGCCGTGGACATCATCTGCGCCGTCGGGTCCTGCTTGGGGAAGAACGAGCTCGCGAAGTACAGCGCGAAGGCCGAGTAGCAGTAGAAATCGAACCACTCGACGAGGTTGCCGGCCGAGCCGATGAAGATGGCCTTCAGGCGCGCGCCGGAAATGCGTTCGCCGGCGCCGGCGGCTGCCTGGGCGCCGGCCTTGGATGTGATGGTGTTCATGGTTGTCTCCTCTTTTGGTATGCCCACTATCCCAGCCGGAGGCCACGCGCACATCCGCAACTTCCGGCGCGCCCTCCTCCGTAAAACTACGGAGGCGGTTTTCTAAAGGCCGCGCAACTGCTATCGTTGGCGTCATGCCCAAACTGCTCAACCTCCTCATCGGCGCCGGTGCGCTCGCCGTCATCGCGGCGTCGGGGAACTGGGCCGAGCGCCACGAGCTGCAGACCAAGACGGAAGGCTTGCGCCAGGCCGCGGCCGCGCACGTGCTGGGGCTGCGCGGCCTCGTCGAGAAACACGACTTCCTGCCGCACGCGGCGGCCCGCCACCCGGACGTGCAAGACCTGCTGCGCACCCCGCGCGACGGCGCGCTGCGGGCGCGCGTGAACGATTATTTCGCCGACCTGCAGGCGACGACGGGCGCCGCCGCGCTGTTCCTCGTCGACCGCGCGGGCCTCACGCTCGCGGCCAGCAACTGGAACCAGCCGTCCAGCTTCGTCGGCCAGTCCTACCGCCAGCGGCCGTACTTCGAGGATGCCGTGCAGGGCCGGCGCGGCATCTTCTATGGCCTCGGCCTCACGACGGGCCAGTCCGGCCTGTTCATCGCGGAACCCGTGCGCGCGCATGGTGCCATCCTGGGCGTCGTCGTCGTGAAGATCAGCCTGGAGCCGCTCCAGGCCACATGGATGCGCGGCGCCGACCCGGTGGTGCTGCGCGACAGCCGCGGCATCGTCTTTCTCTCCGCCGTGCCGGACTGGCTGTTCCACGCGATCCGGCCCGTGTCCGCTGCCGACCTGCACTGGATCGCCGAACACCGCCAGTACGGCAACCGCGAACGGTTCTACGTGTTGCCGTGGCAGACGGAGACGCGCGGGGCGTCGCCCGGCTTCGTCGTGCACACGACCGTCGGCGGCCGCCGCCTCGACCTGCTTGCGCTGGACACGCCGCTGCCGGAACTGGGCTGGACGCTGACCGTCACGACGGACATGAAGGAAGTCGTGCAGGCGCGCCAGCTGGCGCTGATGCTGGCCGCGCTGGCCGTCGCGCTGCTGCTGCTCGGCGTGCTGTACTGGCGCCTGCGCGAAAAGCGCTTCCGCGAGCAGCGCTCGGCCCGCATCGAACTGGAACGCCGGGTCGAGGAGCGCACCCGCGACCTGGAAGAAGCGCACGCGTTCCGCAAGGCGATGGAGGATTCGCTCCTCGTGGGCATGCGCGCGCGCGACCCGGAGGGCACCATCATCTACGTGAATCCGGCCCTGTGCGCGATGGTGGGCTACAGCGCGGACGAGTTGCTGGGCCGCCGGCCGCCGTATCCCTACTGGCATCCGGACGACCAGGAAAAACACGAGCGCGAAAGCGCCGACGCGCTGCAGGGCCGCGCCGCGCCGCACGGCTTCGAATCGCGCATCCGCCACAAGGACGGCCACGACGTGATCACGATGGTCTACACGGCGCCGCTCGTGGACGCGCAGGGCGTGCACCGCGGCTGGATGAGTTCCGTCGTCGACATCACGGCGCAGAAGCAGGCCGAGGCCCGCCAACGCGACCAGGAAGTGCGCCTGCAGCGCAGCGCGCGCCTCGCGAGCGTGGGCGAGATGGCGTCCACGCTCGCGCACGAACTCAATCAGCCGCTGATGGCGCTGTCGAACTTCGCCGTCGCGGCGCGCGCCCTCGCCGCGCAGTCCGCGCCGCCCGACATGCTGGCCGGCGCGCTCGACGAGATCGTCGAACAGAGCAAGCGCGCCAGCGAGATCGTCAAGCGGGTGCGCGCGTTCATCAATCCCAAGCGGGGGCATTACGAAAACCTTGCGGTCGATGGCGTCATCGCGCATGCGGTGGAGTTGCTCAAGCCGGAATTGCAGCAGGCCGGGATCGCGCTGCAGCTGTCGCTGGACGCCGGTGACACGCTCGTGCGCGGCGACCGCGTCCTGCTCGAACAGGTGCTCGTGAACCTGATCCACAACGCGATGCATGCCATGCAGGATCGCCCGCGCGGACGCATCGACGTCGCATGCCGGCGCGTGGACCAGGGCGTGCGCGTCACCGTCACCGACGCGGGCCCGGGCATCCCGCCCGAACAGCTGGAGCAGATCTTCGCGCCGTTCTTCACCACCCGCCCCGACGGCCTGGGGCTCGGACTGAACATCTGCCGCACCATCGTCGAGGCCCACGGCGGTTCCATGACCGTCGAGAACCCTGCCGCCGGCGGCGCCGCCTTTTCCTTCACGCTTCCGATCGCGCCATGAAAGACATCCCACTCACGCTCTATGTCGTCGACGACGACGAAGCCCTGCGCCGCTCCCTGCTGGTGCTGTTGTTCTCGCAAGGACTCGCCGTGCAGGCGTTCGAATCGGGAGAAGCGTTCCTGGACGCCGTCGACATGCGCCAGCCGGGCTGCCTGATCCTCGACCTGCGCCTGGGCGGTATGAGCGGCCTGGCCGTGTTCGACCGCCTGCGCGCGGCACACAGCCCGCTCGTCACGCTGTTCCTGTCCGGTCACGGCGACATCCCGACCGCGCTGGAATCCGTGCGCCAGGGCGCGTGGGACTGGGTGGAAAAGCCGGACACGCAGCACCTGCTCGACAAACTGCCGGCCGCCATCGCGGAAGCACGCGGACGGGCGAACGCGCTGCGGCTGTGGGCCGAGCTGACGCCGCGCGAACGGGAAGTCGCGCGGCTCGTGGGGCTCGGCCAGCCGAACAAGGAAATCGCGCGGCTGCTCGTGCCGCCATGCGGGCCGCGGTCGGTGGAGACGCACCGGGCGAACATCTTCAGCAAGCTGCAGTGCGCGAACGATAACGAGTTGGGACGGTGGCTGGCGGCCCACCCGTGGCTGGGGTAGGGTGGGCGGCCCCCGCCCACGCGTGACGCCTGGATTAATCCTGCGAAATCAGCGCCACCGGCGCGCGCGTATCGAACTGCACCTTGCCGCCCGAGACGACGGCCGTCTTGCCCGTGTACGCATCGCGCACCGTCTGCCCGTCGCCGAACACGCCGGCCACGGGGATGGCCACCGTACGGTCCTGCGGCAGGTCGAGGGCGACGACGACGCGGTCGGAGACGCCGTTCTTCTCGTACGTGCGCTTGAACGTGTACGGGCTGGACGCGATCATCTGGTGCACGCCCGCGCCCACGGCCGGATGCGCATGACGGAAGCGGCCCAGGCGCGCCCAGTAGTCGCGCACTTCGGCCACGCCGTGCAGGCCCACCTGGGCGTTGTTCTTCAACTGGTCCCAGTTCATGAAGGAGCGCAGGTTCGCATCGCCGGTTGCGCCTTCGATCTTCAGCACGCGCGCCGTCTCGTCGCCGTAATAAACCTGGGCCTGGCCCGGTGCCAGCAGCAGCTTGTTCGCTTCCTCGAACGGGTGCGCGCGCATCGCATCGAACGGGTGGCCGTCGTCGTGCGAGTCGAGGTAGTTCAGGACCGTCACGCCGGTCAAGGGACCGTTCAGCAGGCCCGAGTACTTGGAGAACAGCGTCTCGTAGCTCTGGGTTGCGTCGCCCGGCAGCGCGAAGTTGATCATGCTGTCGAAGCCGTTGTCGTAATAGTCGACCTTCGTGCCGTCGTCGTAGGCGAACGGGCGGCCGTCCGCGATCGGGTGGCCGTACGCTTCGGCCACCATGAAGAACGGTTGGTTGCCGATCTTTTCGATGCCCTCCTTGCCGGCCGGCGTGCGCTTCCAATCCTCATAGGCCTGGCTCGCGACCTTCTTGAGGTCTTTCCACACGCCGGGTTCCGTGTGCTTGACGGTGTCGCCGCGGAAGCCGTCGAAGCCGTACTTGCGTACCCAGTCGGCGTGCCATTTCATCAGGTAGTAGCGCGGCGCGCGCGGGTAGCCCGTGCGCTTGAAGAAGTCGTCCAGCTCCTTCGTTTCGCGCTCGTAGCGCCCTTCCTTCTTCCACTTCGCGACGAGGAACGGCGGCAGGTCGACGTTCGCATTGCTGTCGGTGCGGAAGTCCGGCAGGTTCTTCACGAGCGTGCAATCGACCGTGCCCTTGACGTCCTTGAAGGTACAGGTCGGCGACGTGCGCACCCAGTCGGCCGGCCACACCGAGTCTTCAGGCGTGACTGGACCGGTATGGTTCATCACGACGTCGAGCAGCACGCGGATGCCGCGCGCATGCGCCGCCTCGACGAGGTCGCGCACGTCCTTCGCGGTGCCGGCGTTGGCGTCGACGGCCGTGAAGTCGCGCGCCCAGTAGCCGTGGAAGCCGTAGCTGACGCCCGTGCCCTCGTCGGTCGACGCGTGGATCTGCTCGACCGGCGGCGAGATCCAGAGCGCGTCCACGCCCAGGTCCGTGAAATACCCTTCCTTGATCTTGGCCGTGATGCCGGCCAGGTCGCCGCCCATGAAGCCGCGCGCGACGGCAGCAATGTTCTTGCGGCCGTAGGCGTGGTCGTTCGACGGATCGGCGTTGTTGAAGCGGTCGATCACGACGAAGTAGACGGTCGCGTTATCCCAGGTGAACGGCTTGCCCTTGACCGGCGACAGGTCGGGCGCGGCCGAGGCGGCACCGAAGGCGAGCATCAGGGAGGCGGCGAGAACGGGTAGTTTCATGCGGGGTCCTGTGTGGTGAGTGGAAATCAGGTGACGACGCTCGGCTGCTCGCGGCCCGTCCGCTCCTTCAGTCTCGACACCTGCTCCGCGATGGCGATGAGCGGCGCCAGCGCCTGCTGGGTGTCGAGGTTGTGGCGGGCCGGGTCGGCCTCGTAGCGTTCCAGGTACAGGCGCACGGTGGCGCCCTCCGTGCCGGTGCCGGACAGGCGCAGCACGATGCGCGAGCCGTCCGTCATGACGATGCGTACGCCCTGGCGCGTGGACACGGAGTTGTCGACCGGGTCGGTGTAGGTGAAATCGTCGGCGAGCTGGACGCGGAAGTCTCCCAGCGTCTGCCCTGCCAGCGATGCGAGCTTGCCGCGCAAGTCGTCCATCATCGCGTTGGCGGCGGCGGCGTCCACGGCCTCGTAGTCGTGGCGCGAATAATAGTTGCGGCCGAAGCGGGCCCAGTGTTCCTGCACGATCTCGCCCACGGACTTGCCCGTCGCGGCGATCAGGTTCAGCCAGAACAGCACGGCCCACACGCCATCCTTTTCGCGGATGTGCATCGAGCCCGTGCCGTAGCTCTCTTCGCCGCACAAGGTGGCGAGACCCGCGTCGAGCAGGTTGCCGAAGTACTTCCAGCCGGTCGGGGTCTCGAAGCAGGAGACGCCCAGCGCGGCCGCCACGCGGTCCGCGGCCTGCGACGTCGGCATCGAACGCGCGATGCCCTTGATGCCGTCGCGGTAGCCCGGTGCGGCGGTCGCATTGGCGGCGATGATGGCGAGGCTGTCCGACGGCGACACCGCGAGCTTGCGGCCGACGATCATGTTGCGGTCGCCGTCGCCGTCCGATGCGGCGCCGAAGTCGGGCGCGTCCGGGCCGTCCATCAGCGCGATCAGGTCGGCCGCGTTGACGGGGTTCGGGTCCGGGTGGTGGC
Source organism: Massilia sp. CT11-108 (assembly GCF_047302915.1). Classification (NCBI taxonomy): domain Bacteria; kingdom Pseudomonadati; phylum Pseudomonadota; class Betaproteobacteria; order Burkholderiales; family Oxalobacteraceae; genus Massilia; species Massilia sp. CT11-108. The sequence continues at coordinate 9,162 of NZ_JBKYMO010000166.1, forward strand.
CGCCGAAATCTTCCAGCGGCTCGGCGTTGACGACGGTGCCCGCGGGCGCGCCCAGCATGCCTTCGATGATGGCCTTCGCGTACGGGCCGGAGACGGCGTGCATGCCGTCGAAGCGCATCGTGAAGCCGCGCTGGAACAGGGCGCGGATCGCGTCGAAGTCGAACAGGCCGGCCATCAGCTCGGCGTAGTCGGCCACGGAATCGATCACCTCGACTTCCATGTCTTCGAGGCGGATGCTGCCGATCTTGTCCAGGTCGACCGGGCCGGCGTCGCTGATGCGGTAGGACGTCAGCGTCTTCGTGTGTTCGTAGATCGCGTCGGTGATCTTCTCGGGTGCCGGGCCGCCGTTGTCGATGTTGTACTTGATGCCGAAGTCGCCGTCGGGACCGCCGGGATTGTGGCTGGCCGAGAGGACGATGCCGCCGAGCGCGGCGCGCTTGCGGATCACGCAGCTGACCGCGGGCGTGGACAGGATGCCGCCGCGGCCCACGAGCACGCGGCCCACGCCGTGGGCGGCCGCCATGCGCAGGATGGTCTGGATGGCTTCGCGGTTGAAATAGCGGCCGTCGCCGCCGAGCACCAGGGTGCGGCCCTGCACATTACCCAGCGCGCCCAGCGTCAGGAAGATGGCCTCGACGAAGTTTTCCAGGTAGCCGGGCTGCTGGAACTCCGTCACCTTCTTGCGCAGCCCGGACGTGCCGGGGCGTTGCCCGGCGAACGGGGTCGTCGCGATCGTCTGAATTGTCATGTCTAGCTCCTGTCGGGGGTTTGTTGTCAAACCCGTAAGGATACGACACTCGTCCCGACGATGGCGCCGCTATCGGTGCGCGGCGCGTTCCGCCCGGTCGGTGACGAACAGCGCCAGCACGGCCGCGATGACCATCGACACGCCGCCCAGCACCAGCGTAAGTACCGCGTGGTTGCCGAACATATGCTTCGTGAACCAGCCGAGCACGAGGCCGCTGACGATCTGCGGAATCACGATGAAGAAGTTGAACAGGCCCATGTAATAGCCCATGCGGTTCGGCGGCAGCGCGGCGACCAGGATCGCGTACGGCATCGTGAGGATGCTTGCCCACGCCACGCCCACGCCCAGCATCGGGATCAGCAGCAGATGCTTGTCGTGGATGAAGAACACGCTGGCCAGCGACAGGCCGCCGATCGCGAGGCAGACGGCGTGGCACGCCTTGCGGCTCGTGCGGCGTGCCAGCACGGGCAGCACGAACGCGGCCAGGGCGGACATGCCGTTGTAGACGGCGAACATCACGCCGACCCAGTTGCCCGCGTCCTGGTAGCCCGGCGACAGCGGATCCGTCGTGTTGTAGACGTTGTCGGCGATCCCGGGACCGGTATAGATCCACAGCGCGAACAGCGCGATCCACGAGAAGAACTGGACGAACGCCAGCTGCACCATCGTCTTCGGCATGTGCGCGAAGCCGCCCATGATCTCGCGCAGCGCGACGCTAAAGCTGCGCGAATGCTTGCGCTGGGCTTCGAAGCGGTGGAGGTCCGGCGGCGGCAGTTCGGTCGACGTGAACACGGTCCACGTCACGGCCAGCAGGAACGCGGCGCCGCCGACGTAGAACGAGTAGCGCACCGAATCCGGCACCCCACCGTCGACGGGCACGTTGGAGACGCCGAGGTAGTTCGTGAAGACGATCGGCAGCAGCGATGCGATCACGGCGCCGCAGCCGATCAGGAAGGTTTGCATCGCGAAGCCGGCGGTCTGCTGCGACGTGTCGAGCTTGTCGCCGACGAAGGCGCGGAACGGCTCCATCGAAATATTGATCGAGGCATCCATCAGCCACAGCATGGCGACGGCCATCCAGACGGCGACGGAATTCGGCATCAGGAACAGGGCCGTTGCGGCCAGCACGGCGCCGAGGAAGAAGAACGGACGGCGGCGGCCCCAACGCGGGTGCCACGTGTTATCGCTGAGGTAACCGATCACCGGCTGCACGAGCAGGCCCGTGACGGGCGCCGCGAGCCAGACGAGGGCCAGGTCGTCCATCGACGTGCCGAGCGTGGCGAAGATCCGGCTCGTGTTCACGTTCTGCAACGCCAAGCCGAACTGGATGCCGAAGAAGCCGAAGCTCATGTTCCACAGCTGCCAGAACGTCAGCCGCGGCTTGAGTGCATGTGTTTGCATTTCCATCTGGGTCCCCTTACGCGCCTGGACTCCTGCCAGGCTGCTACATGTAGCAAAGTAACATGGGGTTTTCTGGGTGTCAATGCGATAACAGCCCGCAATCTAAAGGGAAGCCACAGAAAATGTAGTCAAACAACAGATCGACACTTCGGGGTGGGGGCCCCGGTTTTTTGGAATTTGAAAAAAAAGGGGGGGGCCCCCCGGGGTTTTTTTGGGGGGGGTTTTTTGGGGGGCCATGGGGGAGGGCGCGGTTTTTGAGGCGG
>NZ_JBKYMO010000167.1:0-11544 GCF_047302915.1 Massilia sp. CT11-108
GCGGGAGTAGCTCAGTTGGTAGAGCGCAACCTTGCCAAGGTTGAGGTCGAGAGTTCGAGACTCTTCTCCCGCTCCAGGTAATTCACGATGGTGTACCCGATGCGGGAGTAGCTCAGTTGGTAGAGCGCAACCTTGCCAAGGTTGAGGTCGAGAGTTCGAGACTCTTCTCCCGCTCCAGTTACAGAGAAGCCAGCCTTCTCGTGTCGCTGCGACGAATAACCGGTCGCTGTGGCATAGTCAAGTCTCCTCCGGCGAGGTAGCAAAGCGGTTATGCAGCGGCCTGCAAAGCCGTCTAGACGGGTTCGACTCCCGTCCTCGCCTCCAGCATATCTGTAGATCAGCGCTTTCGCGCTGATCTACGTCAACGATGTAGCTTGTCCCTTCAAATCGACGGATTACGTTTGCGACACTACATTCGGCTCGATCACACCGGTGCATTGGCGGACCTTCGACATTAATGCCATAATTTGGATCTCGACAATTCCAGTCCTCGGATTCGCTAGCGAGGGCGTAACCTGGGCAGGTCCATGAGTAACATGAAAGCGTCCATGCAGGTGTTGGAGTTATTTCCGACGCCGGTTTTCGTTGTGCAGACCCAAGGGGTAGACAACGAGGAACTGGCGCGCCAGATCTATGCCATTCGCGACGAGGAAGTCGTAGCCGGCATCGCCGACAAGACTGGCCTGTCGAACTATGGCGGCTTCCGTAGCTATGACCTGTTGCCGATCCCGGGGTTTGCACAGCTCAAGCAACTCGTGCTGCGGGTGCTCAACGAATGCATGGTCAAAGGCGCATGGTTTGCGGAACCGGAGGTCACGGAAGCGCAGTTCGGCGCGATGTGGGGGGTTATCAATGGCAAAGGGCACGCCAACAGCCCCCACAATCACCCGGGCAGTTGGATCAGCGGCGTGTATTACCCGCAGGTGCCGGCCGCGAAAGAACGTGCCGGTTCGCTCTGCTTCCGTGATCCGATCCTGGCGCGCACCTTTACACGAAGCTTTTACCGCAATGTGCAGGCCGAGGCGGCATCCGTGGTGCCCGAAGTGGGCAAGCTGATCATGTTCCCAAGCTGGGTCGAACACCACGTCGGCCCCAACCTGACCGATGAGGATCGCATCGCCATCGCGTTTAACATCGATCACGCGAAAGCGCGCTAGCTTTTCGAAGCCGCGCTTCAGCAGGCGTTCAGGCGCACCCCGAAGAACGCGTTGACGGTCAGCCGTCCTTGTTCCGGATCGGCGCTGAGCAGCTCCGGATGGCGGATGTCGCCGCTGTGGTAGATCGTGCCATCATAGAACAACGCGCGGTTGAACGCCGCCGGGACGGTCGCCATCTTTTCAAAATATGCGTTGGTCTTGGTCGGATACGCGGGGGCGCTGTCGATCAAGACCGAAAACGCGTCACGGTCCATGTGCTGCCCGCGGGCCATCATGGCCGACAATGTCGCGGTGTCGACCCGCGGTCGAAAAAAACTCGTGCCACCCAGCCGTTCATCCTTGAACAAATACAGGACCATGGCGAAATTGCCTTCGCCCGGCTGGAAGGGACCGCCATCGACATGCGGGATTCTCTGGAATGGCTCGAGATTTTCCGGCTTGCGCGTGACCATCGACATCCTGCACAAGGCGCTGCGGGTGCGCCGGGCGCCAAGCTGGCCCCGGATATATTGTGAAAAAAACGCTTCGAATGCCTGGTGCGCGGCTGGGGGCAACCGCAGTTCCGGCCCGGGATAGTAGTGAGAATCTTCCGGCGAAAAATCCGCGCGCCGCGCGACGGCATGGGCGATGAATTGCATGGGATCGCGCAGGATATTGTCAACGACTACATAAGAACGGCCATCGCTCAGCGCGACTTTACTCATCGAGGGATTTGGGTTGAACATGGGCGGCTCCGAATTAAAAGGGTCAGCTCGGCCTCTCTGCGCGGCAGAACCGCTGGACGTAAGCCTGATGCGATGGCAACTGCTGGACCGTCCTTTCGATCTTCTGGCGAATCGAGCCCAGGAACTGCGACAGCTCGGCATCGCCCATCAGGTCGGCCGACTGGTGATGCTGCTCGGGCATCATGCCCTGGCCCAGCATGACTTGCAGCCACGACGACTCGGTAAACAACTCACCCTCGGTGCGGAACACCCGTCCGGTTTCGCGGAACAGGTCGATGCGGTGTTGCAGCGATGCCGGCACTTCCATGTTCCTGGCAGCTTCCCAGTATGGGGTATCGGCGCGACTGGTCACCTTGTAATGCAGGATGATGAAATCGCGGATGTGGGCGATCTCCCTTTGCACTTGGGTGTTGAACTCGTCGATGTCGGAGCGGCAGATGCCGTCGGCCGGGAACATCTGCATCAAACGGATCAGATTACGCTGGATCAGGTGGATGCTGGTCGACTCGATCGGTTCCAGAAAGCCGCTCGACAGGCCGATGGCGACGACGTTGCCTTTCCACGATTGCTTGCGCTGGCCTGGCTTGAACTTGATCATGCGCGGCTGCGTCAGCGGCTCGCCTTGCAGATTGTCGAGCAAGATCTGCATGGCTTCCTCGCCGTCCATATACTTGCTGGAGAATACGTGGCCATTGCCAACCCGGTGCTGCAGCGGGATCCGCCACTGCCAGCCGGCGCCGTGCGCAATCGCACGTGTCATCGGCACCGGTTCGCCCATCAATTCAGTCTGCACCGCGATGGCGGTGTCGTTAAACAGCCATTGCGACCAGTCGTCGTATTCCACCCCCATGGTCTGGCCCAGCAACAGCGAGCGAAAGCCGGTGCAGTCGATGAACAAATCGCCTTCGATCAAGGCGCCGTTTCCGAGCTTGAGCCCGGTCACGTAGCCGCTGGCGGCGTCAAGCATCACCTGGTCAATCTTGCCTTCCACCCGCTTGGCGCCGAAACCTTCGCTGTACTTGCGCAGGAACCTGGCGTACAAGGTCGCGTCGAGATGGTAAGCGTAATTCATGACGTCGTTCGGCAGATGCGCGAAGCGGCCAAGCTGGGCCGACCTCAATTCCAGGCAATAGTCGCCGAAGTCACTGGCCAGGCCGCGCTGGCGGCCCTTGTGCCAGAAATGCTGGAAGCCCGCAGTCCAGTGGTCGACGCCGGTCAAGCCGAACGAGTGGATATAGTCCTCGCCCGGCGCGCGCCAGTTCTCGAAGCTGATGCCCAGCTTGAAGGTCGCCTGGGTTGCCCGCATGACGTCGGCTTCGTTCAGTTCCAGCAACTGGTGAAACTGAATCAAGCTGGGAATTGTCGCCTCGCCGACCCCGACGGTACCGATCTCGTCGGATTCGACCAGCGTGATGTCCAGTGTCTTGCCCAAGATCTTGGAGATGACGGCAGCGGCCATCCAGCCGGCTGTGCCGCCGCCGGCGATGACCACGCGCCGCACGGGCTTCCTGCCGATATTTTCCGGATTGTTCTGTTGCATGGGGTGTCTCCTGCTAACGTTTTAGTTTCTGCATGATTGCGGCGCGCATGGACCGCGCCTTGTCGAGATCGAGCGGACCGAGGACCCCGCGCGCCGGTTCCGGGATATGCGCCGCTTCACTGCCGTCCGCTTCAAATATGTAGTGGCGGAACACCTCTTGCCATGCCAGTCGCTGGGGCGGCGGCAGTTCGCGCAGCGTCAGGATGGCGTGCATCAGCGTATTGACCGGGGCATCCATATAGCCTGGCGACTGGCGCCACCAGTAGTTGATCAGGACGTTAAAACTGTCGAGCCCCTCGATATGGTGCCACCACATGCTGGGCATGAAGATGGCGTCGCCCGGCAGCAATTCAGCAACCTGCGCATGCGCCATGGCCTCGGCAAACCTGGGGAATTTCACCAGGTCCGGCCGATGAAAATCGACCAGGCTGATGGGCTGATTGGCCGGCGCAAAATCGAGCGGCCCGATGTAAAGGTTGCTCAACTGTTCGGGCGGGAACAAGGTGAAGCGGCGACGCCCGGCGGCCACACAGGCCAGGTTATCGGGCAGATCCTGGTGCGCGGGAATGCGCGAACGGTTGCCAGTCCACACGCTGACGAGCGGATCGCGATCGCCCAGGTCGAGATCGTTTTCGTCCCGGAAGCCTGGCAGGCAGGTGTCCACTGTCGTCGAGCCGACATAAAAAGTCGGCGCACACGGGTCATCGAGGTGTTCGAGCACTTGATCGAGGATCGCGTCGAGCCTGGCGTTGACGGCGTCGAAGTTAAATCCGCTGATGTCGTCGTTATAAAAATAGCGCCCCGCGATCTCGGGCGGACCGATCAGTGCACGGACCACCTCGCCCCGGTAGAAGCGGCGCAGATAGGCGATGCCCTCGCGCTGCGAGCGCAGGCTGGCCTTGACCAGCGGCCAGCTTGCGACCAGGCCGCGCAGCACCAGCGGCTCGGTCGCAGTGAGAATGGCGTCAGTCAGCGCGCCCGGTGTCGCGCCGCTGATCTCGCGCATCGGTTTAGCCATCGACCGCAACGCGCTGGTTTTTGCGCTCGATGAGCTCGCGCAGCTGGACGAGCGATGCACCCATCTGATGGGCAGCCATCAGGTAGCCGTGCCGATGCAGGTGCGCAAGCGCCGCACCGTCGAGCGCAGCAAGCTTTTCCTCGTTGATCGCCGAAAAGCCAAGCAGCTGGTTGTGCGAGCCGTTGTTCAATTCGATGTCGAGCGTGAGCGGCTCGATCAGGTCATGGTCGAGCAGCGCGGCGACAAAGCCGGCGTTGCTCTGCAGCCCCTCGTGCAAAGCCAGCAGCAGGCTGTTGACTTGTTCCAGCAGCTCGCTCTGGCCGCCGTATTCGAGAAACAGCGGATAGCCGGTGGTCGTGCTCACTTTTGGATGATCGAGGTCGACATGCACCAGCAGACCGTCGCCATGCAGTCCCATCGAGAAGGGCTGGCGCGCCACGGCCATCGGCACGTACAGCGCATCCCAGGCATCGGCGCCGGCAAACAGGTTCTCGCCCTCCGCAAAACCGAACAGCGCCACCGGTTCGTAGCGCTGTTCGTTGCCGGTCTCGCGGAACACGATCGGATAGTGGGCCAGCACATTGCGAAACTCGGCCGGGAAGGTCGGGCAGATCGTCTCGCCGTCACCGAACCGGGTGCCGCGGCCAAGAATGATTTTCAGGTCTTTGTGTTCGACGTTGTTCAACAAAACACGGTGGGTCATTGCTTGCCTCTTCATTCAAATGTCATTGACTACCTGATCGGCATGCCGTGATGCACGATATGCCCGATCAGTTCGCGGTTGCCTGGCAGCCCCGCCAGCATCTTGCGGGTCATTGCGGCCGCCTGGCGGAAGTAGCCGTCGGCCAGATCGGCGTGCTCGCAGTGGCGGATCCGCCGGTCCACCTCCGGCACCAGCCCCATGCCGTACATCACGTATTGATAACTGGCGGCGGGAAACAGCTCTTCGATCCGATGCAGGTCGTAGCGCGACGGCGGCTGCGTGCGCCAGAGCGCGAGCAACTCGTTCAGGCGCGTGGGAATCGATGCCGCCGCCCGGTGATCGCGCCAGTACTGGCTGGCGTTGCGCCGGCTGAGCACATAATGCAGCTTGAGAAAATCGATCACCCGTTCCCAGCGGTAGGTGAAGGCATCGTTGAAGCGTTTGGCGACGATGTCCATCACGGCGCGGTTGGCCGGCATGCCGTCGCTGAGCATGGTGGCGGACAACTCCACCATCGCCAGTGCCGACGCCTCGAGCGGCTCGATGAATCCGGCCGACTGGCCGATGGCCACGCAGTTGCGATGCCAGAAATGGTCGCGGTAGCCGGGCTCGAAGCCGAGCTTGCGCGGCGCGGTGAGCATCGGTGCGCCACCGTCGCTGCGTTCGACGTAGGCCAGCAAGGCCTGCTCGGCCTGCGCGTCGCTGGTGTGGGCGCTCGAATACACATGGCCGATGCCGCGCCGGGTCGGCAAGCCGATATCCCAGATCCAGCCGGCTTCCTGCGCCGTCGATTGGGTCTGCGATGCGATCGGGCTGGCCGGCTCCGGATAGCCCAGCTGGACCACGCAAGCGCGGTCATTGAACAGGATATGCCCTTGCGGCAGCAGGGGCACGCCGTAATGCTTGCCCAGCAAGAGCGCTTGCGAGCCGCTGCAATCGATGAACAGATCGCCCTCGATGGCGCCGCCCAGCGCCGTCTGCACCGAGGCGATGTCGCCGTCATCGTGCGCATGGACCGCCACCACATGGTCCGCCACGTGGACCACGCCGAGTTTCTCGGTGCAGTGGCGGCGCAGGAACAGGCCGAACCTGGCGGCGTCGAGGTGGTAGCCATAGTTGGCCACGGCGGCGAACTCCAGCGTCGTCGCCTGCTTGGGCGCCCTGCCGGCGCGGCACAGGTGCGGCTGGACGCTGACCAGATCGGCAAACGGCACGGCGCCGTGTTGGCGCTGCCAGCTCGCGGCCAGATGGGTTTCGCCATAGCCGTAGGGGAGTTCGAACGGGTGGTAATACGCGTCGTCATCGCTGCCGTCGACCCAGCCGACGAACAGCGAGCCCTGTTTGAACGAGGCGTCACAGGCGCGGAAGAAATCGTTCTCGGACACGCCGATGCGGCGCAAGGTCTCACGCATGCTGGGCCAGGTTCCCTCGCCGACGCCCACCGGCGCCACGTCGGGCGATTCGATCAGGGTCACCTTCAAGGCCGGGCCGGCAGGGGTCTGATGCGCTGCCGCGACCAGCGCGGCGGTCAGCCAGCCGGCCGAGCCGCCACCGACGATCACGACCTTTTCCAGGGGTTGACTACGCACGCGAGTTCCATCCAGTAAGTAGTGTAGCGATTCAGTGTAGCAAGAAAAAAGCAGGCCATGGTCGTCACCACGGCCTGCTTCAGGACCTGCTCACTTATCAAGTGCCGACTTCAGCAATCAGAACGTGTAACGTGCGCCAACCATGTAACGTGGGCCGGTCTGGGTTGCGTTCAGGAAGTGGCTCTTGGTGCGGCCGTACTGACGTTGCGTCGAATTGGTCAGATTGATCCCTTCGAACAGCACGTTCAGGTTCTTGGTCACGGCATAGCCCACGCTCAGGTCGGTCTGGCCATACGAGGCGGTGTACACCGGATCCAGGTGTCCGCCGCCATCGGTCTTCGACGCCAGGAAGGAGTCACGCCAGTTGTAGGCGAGTCGTACCGTCCAACCGAAGTTTTCATAGATACCCACCAGGTTGGCCGAATTGCTCAGACCCAGGATTGCGAACTGATCGGTGGTTTGGTCGTTCTTGTATTTCAATGGCGAGGTCACGTAGGTGTAGTTCGCCTGAACGCCAAAGCCGGTCTCGCCGAACATATGCTGAACGGCCAATTCGGCGCCATGCAAGCTGGCCGGCTGCGAGTTCACGAAGCTGGAGGTCCTGAACTGCATCAGCGGGTCGCTCGGGATGCCCGTGATCACACCGGTGGCATTGCCAACGGAGTTCACACCGGTCTTCGTGACGCCAGGTTGGCCGTTGTAGTTGTTGAGAATGTAGTTACGGATGCAGTTGGTGTCCGCGACGGTGCAACCACCAGTCGCCAGGGCGGCTTTATAGTACCCGCCGCCGATCGGGGTATGGATGCCGTACTGGTTTTCCAGGACCTGGCTCTGGGCAGTGTAGTCAGTCAACTTCTTGTTGAACAGACCCAGCGAGGCGACGCTGTGCTGGGTGAAGTACCATTCGAAAGACAAGTCCAGGTTCTTCGACTTCACCGGTTTGAGGCTCGGATTACCCGTCGCAGCAGTGCCACCCAGATAGTAGTCGGAACCGGTGCCGATGTTCAGGCCGCCCTGCAGCTCGTTGTAACGGGCGCGGCTGATGGTGACGCCGGCGCCGGCGCGCACCTTGAAGTTCGAGGTCACGTCGAAGTCGGCATTCACGTTTGGCAACACGTTGCTATAGGAGCCATGCGTGTTCGAGTAGGCGGTACCGGCAAAGGTCAGCGGCAGCTCATTCTGCGAAATCCAGGTCACGCCCGTCGCCGGGAGCACCTGGGCCACCGAAGTGACCTTGGTTTTTTCGAAGTGCAGGCCGACCGAGGTGTGGACCGGAATGGCCAGCTCCCAGTCCTGGCTCAAGGCCACGTAGGCCGTCGTCGTTTTTTCCTCCAGACGCTGGTCGCTGTCGGTCGTGGCGAAATTCGGCAGGAAGCTTGCTTGCGTTTTCAGACCGTCGTTACTGACATAGCCAGGCTTGGTGGCGGCGGCGGCGGTTGCCGCGCGCAGTGCGCCGAAATCGGCCGTGTAGAAGTCCCTGAACATGCCGGCCGCGCCGTCGCCACCGAACTGGTCGAAGTAGCTGGCGGTGTCACTCTTCGAGAACAGGCTGGCGGGATAGTCGTTCTTGTTGGTCAAGCCCGACCATCCGTTGTTCTGCACGAGCGATGAGGTCGAGCGGTTTTTCACGTCGGTATAGCCCACACCGAAGTTCAGGTTCGACGCTTCGGCCACCTTCCACTCGCCGCTCAACTGCAACTGCTTGACGGTCGACTTGACGTAGGTGTTGGAGAACTGCGAACCGGTTGCCTGGATCGGCTCGGCGGCCACGTTGGTGCCGTCAATGCCCAGGATCGGCAGCTCGTGGGTGAAGTCAATCGAGGTTCTGCCGCGGCTGAAGCTGGCGTTGCTCAGCTGATTGCTGCTGCCCCATGGGCTGTCGGCTTTCGATTCGGCGCTCGACGAGTGGGCGTCGAGCGTGAACCTCAGGCCGGATTTCGGTTTCCAGACAGTGTTGAAGCCGACCGAATTCAGCGTGTTCTTGGTGGCATAGTCGGCTGAGATGACCGACATGTCCTGCGGCGTGTTGTACACTTCCGAGTAAGTCAAGGGCGCCTGGTTGCTGCCACCCGGCCAGGTGCTGGTCGAGGTCGGCGTCTGGGCGAACCAGACACTCATCTCGGCGCGGCGGGTGTGCAGCTTGTTCTGCGCGAAGGTGTAATCAAGCGTCGCGGTCAGTTCCTTGACCGGACGGAATTGCAGCACGGCCTGGCCATTCACACGCTCGCGCTCGAGACCGTTGACCTGGTAACCAAAGTTTTGTGGGCGCTCATACAGATCGTTCGGACCTGGACGGTTCGTTACGCTGCCGACGGGCGCACCGGGCTGCGGCAAGGTCGAGCCGTCAATCACATCCGAACCTTTGTAGGGGCCGATCCAGCCATTGGCGATCTGGGCACGATTCAAGCCCGAGTCGCGCTTCGAGTAGCTGGCGTTGCCGCCAAAGCCCCACATCCCATCTTTGCTGACGGTGCTGAAGATGCCGGAAACTTCAGGCGTAACGCGCTTACCCTTCAGCAAGTCGGGCAGGTTCTGGCTCGACTGGTCCACCACGCCCTTGACGCCAACGCTCGCCACGGTGCCCTTTTGGTCGAGAGGACGCGCGGTCATGATGTTGACCGTGGCGCCGATGCCGCCGGACGGATCCTGGGCGCGGCTGGTCTTGTAGACCTGCAGCTGCGAAATGGCATCCGACGCCAGGTTGTCGAAGGAGAACGAGCGGCCGTTCGCGTCGTTCAGGTCAGCCGTCGGCATTTGACGGCCATTCAACAGCACCAGGTTGAAGTCGGGGCCCATGCCGCGCACCGTGATCTTCTGGCCTTCGCCATTTTGACGGTCGATAGACACGCCGGTGATGCGCTGCAGCGACTCGGCCAGGTTCGTGTCCGGGAATTTACCGATGTCTTCAGCGACGATACCGTCGACGATACCATCGGAGTTCTTCTTCAGGTTCAGCGTCGACTGCATACTGGCCCGGATACCGGTCACCACGACGGTATTCGTCGCGACGCCCTGCACGGGCGTGGACCCCGTCTGGTCGGTCGGCGCGGCGATGCCGTTGGCGGCGCCCGTATCCTGCGCCTGGGCCGGCGCAACCAGGCCGGCACAGGCACTCGCAACGGCGAGGCTGATCAGGCGATGCCTGGTGTTCAGGTGATGGGAAAAAACCCTCTTGGTGTGTTGCACTGTGTCTCCTCTCGTCTCTCGAAAAAACGCCGGACCCGACGGGCGGCGGCGTCCGTACTGGTGGTGCTACAACCTGGCGGCCCGCATCGGGTCATTGCCGGCGGGGTCTGTTGTCCGCTGCGGCGGCTGCGGCAGCCGTCGCTTTGTTGCCTTATTTATCATTGATAGCGGACATCATTTCCCGTAGATTAATGACACTAAATATTTTGGTCAATCGATCAAACCAAATGTTTGCCTCAACAATGAGCGTCGGTGCACCACGGCGGGACACAGTTTTGATCGTGAAAGCGGGGATTACGTAACATACGTACATTGATGTCGGTACGTACGCGAGAAATCGATTTCATAATTAAATCAATCACTTCATCCAATACGATGAGGATGACCGGGCCGTGAAACTTTGCGTTGCGAGACGGAAAGATGTTGCAAATATGCAGTTTGCATGACCAACAAATTTTTCCAACCCGTTGCATAATCATCACAACCACTTGATTTTCTTAGCCCATGCAAGTTACCGGTGACCAGCAACTCCTCAAACAACTGAACCGCATGGCCGTCGTACGCCAGGTGAGCACCCAGCCCGGGCTGTCGCGCGCGGCGCTGGCCGACGTGCTGGGCCTGACCAAGGCCGGCATCAGCCTGCTCGTGCGCGCACTGGTCGACGAAGGCTGGCTCACCGAAAGCGAGCTGCTCGTGACGGGCGAAGTCGGCCGGCGTGCCACGCCGTTGCATCTCGATCCGTCGCGCCTGGCTCTGCTCGGCGCCGAACTGGGCGTGGACGAAGCCCGCGTCGTCGCGACGAACCTGCTGGGCGAAGTCCTCGACACGCGCATCCTCACGTACGAGGATCCGGGCGACCCCACGTCGTGCATCCGGCTGGCCGCGCTCGCGCTCGCGAAGCTGGCGAAACGGCTCGGGCGCCCCATTCTCGGCGTGGGCATCGGCCTGCACGGCGCCGTCGACGAGGCGCTGGGTCTGCTGCACCACGCGCCCCACCTCGGCTGGCGTGACGTGGACGTGGCCGGGATCGTCCAGGCCCACGCCAAGGGCTCGCCGCTGGACGGCCTGCCGCTGTACATGCAGAACGAGGCGAACGTCGCCGCGCTGGGCGAGTTCGAATTCGGCGACCAGGCCAGCACCGATCCCTTGATTTATCTGTCAATCGGCTATGGCGTGGGCGCCGGCGTGATCGTCAACGACCGCCTGCTGACCGGCCTGCACGGCTTTGCCGGCGAAGCGGGCCACGCGATCCTGCAGGCCGGCGGGCCGCTGTGCTCGTGTGGCAGGCGCGGCTGCGCCGATGCCCTGATCGGCCTAGGCGCGCTGCTAGGCGCCGAACTGCCCAGCCATCCCGCGCTGGACCGGCTGTTCCGCCGCGTGGTCGACGGCGACCCGGCCACCTGCGCCGCAGTGGACGCAGCCGGCCGCCAGCTCGGCGTCCTGCTCAACAACCTCTGGGCCAGCTTCGACCCGATGGCGATCGTCATCGGCGGACCGGCAGTGCGGCTGGGCGACACGCTGATCGAGCCGGCGCGGCGGGTGCTGGGCGAGTACGCGGATGCCGCGATGCTGACCGCGCCGGAAATCCGCACTTCGCGCTTCGGCGCGGACGTGGTCGCGGTAGGC
>NZ_JBKYMO010000168.1:0-11500 GCF_047302915.1 Massilia sp. CT11-108
CAGCGCTACCTGGCCGCGGCGGAGCGCGCGTGGCGCTGGGCGGTCGGCCATCCGGCCGTGCTGTATCGCCAGCCGGCCGACATCAAGACGGGCACCTACGGCGACGAGAAGGTCGACGACGAATTCTCGTGGGCCGCGGCCGAGCTGTACATCGCGACCGGCAAGGACGAGTACCGCGCACGCGCCCTTGCGCCGGCGGCGGGCGTGCAGACGGAACCCGGCTGGTCGGACGTGCGCCCGCTCGGCTGGATCTCGCTCGCGCAGCAGGGCGCGCGCCTGAAGAACCCGGCGGACGGGGACACCGCCCGCAAGCAGATCCTCGCGGCGGCCGACACCTTGCTGGCACGCTGGCAGGCGTCGCCGGCGCGGCTGTCGCTGGCGAAGTCCGACTTCGTCTGGGGCAGCAATGCCGTGCTGCTGAACCAGGCCATGATGCTCGTGCAGGCCTATCGCCTCACGAACAAGGCCGACTACCTGAACGCGGCGCAGTCGGCGCTCGACTACACGCTGGGCCGCAATCCGCTCGGCATCAGCTATGTGACGGGCTTCGGCTCCCGCTCGACCATGCATCCGCACCACCGCCCATCGGACGCGGACGGCATCGCAGCGCCCGTCCCCGGCTGGCTCGCGGGCGGTCCGAACCCGGGCCAGCAGGACGCCAAGGATTGCAAGGGCGTGTCGTACGCATCGAAGCAGCCGGCCCTGTCGTACCTGGACCATGGCTGCAGTTACGCCAGCAACGAGATCGCGATCAACTGGAACGCGCCGCTCGTGTACGTGGCCGCCGCGCTGCAAGCACTCCAGCGCTGACGCGGGACATCCCCGGCTCCACTAACGTCGCCCCGGGCAAGTGGGAGCCCAGGTTTTCTTGTGCCGATGTGGCGCAAGCAGAACCTGGGTTCCCGCCTTCGCGCACAATAGCATCGTCATTCCCGCGCAAGCGGGAATCCATACTGAGTATGCTAACTACGTTATTCATTTCGACCTCGTTGGCTACACAGAGTCGACTTCGAGCAGTCAGCATGGGTTCCCGCTTTCGCGGGAACGACGGTTTCACCAGTTCATCTTCTTCTTGATGAACGCCGTCAGGATCCCCGCATTGTCACGCTGGTGCTTCAGGCGCGGATGCTGCCCGTAGCCGGTGAACGGAAAGAACACGGTATCGATGCGCTGGTCGCCGCCCTTGCGCATGTCTTCCACCGCCGACTTGATATAGCCCGGCCACTGCGACCCCGGCTTCGTCGCATCCATGCTGCCCAGCGCGCACACGATGTAGGCCTTCGGGTACAGCTGGCGGATGCGCTTGACGAACGTCTCGTACGCGGCGATGCGGCCCGCGTCGTCCGGCTCCGGCTGCAGCTGGTGCCGGTCGCCGATCAGCCAGCGGTCGTTCTGCAGCAGGTTGATGACGACGACGTCCGGCGTCCAGCGCGCGAAATCCCAGCGCGTGTCGTTGTTGCCGACGGCGCTCAGCTGGTCGTAGAAGTCCGGCATCGTGAACGGGAACCAGCTGATCATCACGCCGATGCCGCTCTGCGACGTCTGGTGCAGTTCCGCGTTCAGGGCGCGCGCCGTGATGCCCGCGTACGACAGGTAGCTGTTCTTGTCGCGGCCCACGTCGTCGCGGCCGTTCAGCGGGGCTTCGTCGCCCATGCCGCTCGTGATGGAATCGCCGAAGAATTCGATGCGGCGCTTGGGACGGGCGGGCGGCGCCAGCATCTGGCCGCCGTCCGCCAGTTCGAGACCGCGGAACACGGTCGCGCCCTCCTCGCCTTCCGTGCGCTTGGTGATCAGGAAGCTGTGCTTGCCCGGAGGGAGTCCCGCGATCACGTCGTACTTCTTCGAACCCTGGCCCGCTTCGATGATCAGCGGGCTGGCCGTGTCGCCGTCGATGAAGACGTTGAAGTAGTTCTTGCCCTTTTCGTCGTCCAGCGTGACGGACAGCGAAGTGCCCGTGAAGTTGCCGGCGATGGCCGTGTTCGGCCACGTGATGACGGGCGCGTCCGGCTGGGCGAAGTCGATGCGGCCCGTGTACAGCAGGTGCTTGTCGCTGGGCGCCACGGCCACGGCCGCGCACGCGAGGCCGGCATGCAGCAGCGCGGCCAGCACGAAAGTCTTGGTCAGTCGTTTCATTGGGGAGCTTTCAGGAATGCGGGCAGCTCGTCGAGCGTGATCACGTCGGGGTGGCGATACACCTTCGTCTTGTGCGCCGCGTTGTTGTAATAATCGCCGGTCCAGAAATTGTCCTTGTCGGACGTGCCGGCGGGCGCGCGGCCGTCGTTCCACGTCAGGAACCACAGCCAGCGCGCACCGTCGCGCCGCATGTTGTCGGGATCCGGAATGTAGCTGTTCTCGGTCATGGCCACGGGTTTCGTCGCGGGGCCGATGGCCGCCACGCGGCGGTAGATGTCGATCTGCGACCGGTACGTCTTGCGGTCGCGCTCATCGTACACGTCGTAACCGGCGATGTCGACGACGTCGTCGCCCGGATACCAGCCCGCGTCCTGGCCATTCCACACCCAGATCAGGTTGTGCAGGCCATGCTCGCGCACGAGCCGATCGAACATGTGCCGGTACAGCAGTTTGTAGGCCTCGGCATTCGACACGCCGTCCGCGCGCTTGCGGCCCCACCAGAACCAGCCGTCGCCGTTGCTGCCCGACGCTTCGTGCAACGGCCGCCACAGGACCGTCACGCCGGCCGCCTGCAGCTTGCCGAGTTCCACGGCCACGCGGTCGATGTCGGCGTCGATCTGCCGGCCCGCGGGGCTGGACGTATCGAGCCGGCCAGCGCGCACGGGGATCGTGAACGCCGTGTTCTTGCGCGCATCCGGCTCGCGCGCATAGAAGTTGCCCTGCGTGCCCGCCGGCGCCGACGGGTCGCGCCAGTGCCAGCAGAACGTCACGAGGCCGCCGCGGCGCGCCCAGGCGATGGCTTCATCGACCTGGTGCGAACCATCGCCCTCCCGCCACGTGTTCATGAAGTCGAAGCCCATCAGCGCCGGATACCTGCCGGTATCGTCGAACACGCGGCGCGCCATGTCGACGCTGTCGTTCCACGTCAGGTCCTGCTGGCCGGCGATGGTCTGCCGGCCCCAGGTCTGCACGAGCCACGTGTATTCCGCACGCGTGCGGGCGTCCGCCTGCGCGTCCACCGGCGTCGCGCGCGGCGATGCCGCACTGGCCGAACCGGCCAGTGCGAGCGTCAGCGCAAACGGGAGTCCCCGCTTCACAACTTCACGGTGACGGGCTTGCCGTCATAGGTCACGGTCTTGTCGGCCGCATCCATGTCCGCGCTCGTCGCCACGCCGGCACGCAGCACGCGCACCTTGATCTGGCGCGTCTGCGGCATGCCCTTGTACTGGCCGCTCCGGGCACCGATCGTGACAGTGCCTGTCTTGTCGTCGTAGCTGAACGGGATGCGGCTGAACTCACCGCGCTCGTACGCATTGGTCACGCCGTCGTCCTCGTACAGGCTCGCCTGGCCGTTGGCACCGGCGTACACCTGCAGCACGATCGGCGCGTCCGGCTTCTCGTCGACATACTGCGTGACCGGACCGGTCGGGATCACGGCGCCCGCGCGCACGAACACGGGGATGCGGTTCAGCGGAGCATCCACCTTCGCGCTGGTGCCGCCCGCGTAGCGCTTGCCGGTGTCGAAGTCATACCAGTCCGCGCCCGCCGGGAAGTAGACGGTGCGCTCGCGCGCGCCGTACGACGTCACCGGCGCCACCATCAGCGCGTGGCCGAACAGGTACTGGTCCTTGATGTCCTTGACCTTGTCGTCCTTCGGGAAGTCCATCACGAGGCCGCGCATCATGGTGCCGTTGGCGTAGTGTGTGTCGGCCGCCATCGAATAAATGTACGGCATCAGGCGGTAGCGCAGCTTCAGGTAGCCCACCATCGAATCGCGCATCGCGTCGTCGCCGGCCGCGATGTTGTAGATCTCGCGTTTCACGACTTCGCCGTGCGAGCGGAACAGCGGCGAGAACGCGCCGAACTGGAACCAGCGCAGGTTCAGCTCGCGCCATTCCTTCATGTCTTCCGGCTTGGCCTGGCCGCCCGTCGTGGCGCGGTTTTCCTGCGCGGAGCCCACGTCGCCGTACTGGAAGCGGTTCTCCTGCGCATAGCCGCCGATGTCGTGCGTCCAGTTCGGGATGCCGGACATCGAGAAGTTCACGCCCGATGCGATCTGGTCGTACAGGTTGTTCCAGCGGCCGGCCGTGTCGCCGCTCCACACGGCGACCGAGTTGCGCTGGATGCCGGCGAAGCCCGAACGCGACAGGATGAACTGGCGCTTGTCCGGCTGGTCGCGGCGCAGACCTTCGATCATGCCGCCCGAGTGCACGAGGCTGTACGGGTTGAACGTGATCTCACCCGGACCGTAGACGGTCGGCCCGATCAGCTTCTTGAAGTCTTCCAGGCGCGAATTCGACAGCACGTCAGGTTCGGTGTTGTCCATCCACCAGGCGTCGAAGCCCTTGGCCACCAGCTTGTCCTTCATCTGGCGATAGTAGATGTCGCGCGCTTCCTGCGTGTACGGATCGTAGTGGCTGTTCTTGTAGCCCTTGCCGACCCAGTCCAGCGCGCCGTCCTCGACGTTCTTCGTCCACATGTGGCCCTTCGCCGCCAGTTCCTTGTAGTTGTCGGTATTGGCGTAGAACTTGCCCCAGATGGAGATCATGATATGCGCGTGCTGCTTGTGCACTTCGTCGACCATGCCCTTCGGATCCGGGAAGCGGACCTTGTCGAAGTCGTGCGAACCCCAGCCGTCTTCCGGCCAGTAGAACCAGTCCTGCACGATGTTATCCAGCGGCCAGCCGCGCTTGCGGTATTCGGACACCGTGTCCAGCAGCTGCTGCTGCGTCTCGTAGCGTTGGCGCGACTGCCAGAAGCCGTACACCCACTTCGGCATCATCGGCTGCTGGCCCGTCAGCGTGCGGTAGCCGCCGATGACGTTGTCCATGCTGTCGCCGCTGATCACATAGTAGTTGACGGCTTCGGCGATCTCCGACGACATCGTCAGCGAATGCCGCTCCGGTGCCGGCAGCGGATCGTTGTGCGTCATCGCGATCATGCCGCCCGACGGCTTCCATTCCAGGTGCAGCTTGACGGGTTTGTTGGGCGCGAACTTCACCTCGAAGTTGTGGTACCACGGGTTCCAGCCCTGGCGCCACACGTCCATGACCTGCTTGCCGTCGACGGTGAGCGTCGCGTAGTCCGACGCGTACAGCTGCATCTTGTGCACGCCCGCTTTCGGGCTCGCCATCGCGCCGTCCCACACGACTTTCACGTCCTTGCCGCCCAGCGCCTTCATCGACGGGAGTTCCTTCGGCCAGAATTCCTCGACGTCCTTCAGGAACTGGTAGGCGATGTCCTTCTCTTGCCGGGTCAGCGCGAGCTTGCCGTCGATGTAGTAGCGCGCCGTCAGGCCGCCCGGCTTGCCCTGCTCGTCCGTCAGCTTCAGGTCGCGCGACAGCCACGCGTACGGCTTCGAATCGCCGAAGCGCGTGATCGAGTTCTGGTCCCACAGCAGGCCGTAGTTCTTGTCCGAGACGACGAACGGCACCGACGCGATCATGTTGTGCTGCTGCAGCAGGACGTCTTCGCCGTTGTAGTTCATCTGCGCGTTCTGGTGCTGGCCCAGGCCGTAGAACGCATCCTTCGTGCCGTAGTTGAAGCCTTCCTTGATCGCGAGGTAGGGCTTGCCGCCCACCTGGATCGGCGTGATGGTTTCCGCCGCCTGCGTCAGGAATGCCTTGCCGGCCGCGTCGAAGAAGCGGACCTGGCCATCCTTCAGCGACACCTGCGCCGAGATCTTCTGGGCCTTCAGCGTCACGGCATCCTTGCCGTCGGCCACGGTGAACGCGCAGCTGTTGCACGGTTTGGCGACCGTCATCAGCGACGGCGTCAGTTGCTTGCCTTCCTGGTCCAGCTTGACGACGTGGACGATGTTATCGGCCATCACCTCGAGGCGCACGAGCTTCGCCGGACCGGCGTCCGGACGCACTTCGATGCCGGTGGCCGTTTTCTGGACGGTGCCTGCGAGGGCGTGGCCGCCTGCGGCCAGCAGCAGCGCGGCGGCTGCGATTCGCGTTAATTGCATGATTGTCTCCTAGAGTAAAGCGACGCCGCTAACGTCGTCATTCCCGCGCACGCGGGAATCCATACTGAATCGGCTCAAGACGCGCAGCATGGGTTCCCGCTTTCGCGGGAACGACGACGATTTTGCACCGCCGCGAGGTATTGTTTGTTTTAGTACGACCCCATCTTCACCTTCAACACCGTCGGCACCGCCGGCAGGTTCAGGCCATAGTCGGTCTGGTCCCCATTCCAGTTCCGTTCCATGACCCACTTGCCGTCGGCGTCGAAGCGACCTTCTTCCACCCGCGCATAACCCGTGGGCTTGCCGGCATTCGGACCGGTGCCGGACAACTTCACGCGGATCTGCTGGCCCACGATCACGAATTCGTCCGGGCCGATCTGCGCGATCGCGGCGCCGCCGGACGGCTGGTCCGTGCCTTCCGCGTATTCGTTCTTGTCCTTCAGGTATTCGCGCTCGCCGAACTGGAATTCGCGGAACGACAGGTGCGCGTTCCAGCCGTTCATGGTCACGGTCTGCGGCTTGCGGTCGTCGCCTTCCGCGACGCCGTACGTGCGGCCTTCGTACGCCCACTTCGCCCACACGCGCTGCATCGGCGCGAACACGTCGTAGACTTTCGCGAACGGCTCGATCATGCGCTTGTCCGTGTACTTCGAACCCAGCGGATAGTTGCTGTACATGGCGTAGTCGAAGCCGAACGGCGCGACGCCCAATGCGCCCTTGCCGATGATCTGGTAGACGTAGCGTGCATAGCCCGCCGCATTGCCCATCTCCGGCACCATCAGCGGATTATCCGGGCGCTGGAACAGCTGCAGCGTGGCGCTCACGTTGCTGGACTCCGGCATGTAGATGTCGGGGCCGGCGAAATCGATGTGGGGCGCGGCCGCCTTATAGATGCCGATGACGTCGTACGTCGGGCCGCCGGAGGCGAAGTCCGCCTTCCACGGCGGCGCGGGCTTGTCCAGCACCGGCGCGCGCAGCGCGTTGTTCACGTACATCGGCAGGTCGTACACGGCGCGGCCGGCCTTGGCGATGTCTTCGATGTAGCTGGCGATGGCCCACGTATGGAAATACTGGTCGGCGTAGTCGCCGTACACTTCGCTCCACGAGCCCTGCTTCGCACGGCCCGCCGGCGGCGGCTGGTGCGCGAGGACGGCGGCCGGCACCGGCTGCTGGAACGCGGCCTGGGCGCGCGCCGCGTAGTCGCGCGCCACGCCATAGGTGCCCACTTCGTTCTCGACCTGCACCATGATCACGGTGCGCTTGTCCGAGTCGATCTTTTTAATATGCTCCATCAGCGCGACGAAGGCTTTCTTGTCGGCGGCCAGCGTGGCTTCGCCGAACGGCGACAGGCAGTAGCTCGTCTTGCCGTCCTTGTCGATCATGCGCGGGAAGCGCTTGTTGTCGAACTTGACCCATTCCGGCGCGTACGCCGGGCCGGTATTCTTCCAGGTGCCGAACCACAGCAGCACGAGGCGCGTCTTGTGCTCGCGTGCCTGCTGCACGAGCTTGTCGACGTAGCTGAAGTCGAAGGTCCCTTCCTTCGGCTCGATCTGTTCCCACGCGACGGGAATCTCCAGCGTGTTCGCATGCACGTCCTTCATGGCGGCCCAGACCTTCGGCAGCGCGGCCGGGTAGTTGCTGGAATTGTGGGCCTGGCCACCCAGGATCAGGAACGGGGCGCCGTCGACCATCAGGGCGTAGCGGCCGTCCTTGCCCACGATGCGGGGCAGTTCGGACGCGGCGTACGCGGCGTGGCAGGTGGTGGCGGCGAGCAGGCCGGCGGCCAGCAGGCGGAAGGACATGGATTTCATATGCGAACGGGTCTCCTTCGGTCGCGGTGGTTGTAAAAACGGGCGGCCAGTGTCGAAAATGAGCGGCCGCCCGTCCGTGATGCGCTTAGAACGAGTAGCGCAGCGACGCCGTGTAGCGGCGGCCGGACACGAAGACCGCGCGGGTCATCATGCCGATCGACTGCTGCATCAGCTGTCGGTACTTCGAGTTGGTCAGGTTCTGCGCTTCCACGCCGAGCGACAGCTGCTCGTTGATATTGTAGAAGAACGAACCATCCAGTTGGCCATAGCTGTCCGACCACGTCGGCAACGCCCACGCGACCGTCTGCGTCGTGCCCGTGGCCGGGTCGACGCGGCGGCCGTCCGTGCCGTTCGTGCCGTTGACGTTCACGTTCTGCAGTGCCTTCGAACGCCATGCCCACGCGAGGCGCGCCGAGACCTTGCCCTTGTCGTACAACAGGGCCAGGTTGTAGGCGTTCTTCGACAGGTTCTGCAGCGGCAGGTTGCCGAAGGTCGCGCCGTTGGTGTCGCAGCCGTTCTGGTTCAGGTTCAGGTTATCCGCGCCGTTCGAGCTGCCCGTGCAGAACGCCGAGTTGACCGGATGGTACAGGTCTTCCTTGCTGTCCACGTAGGTGTAGTTCGCCTGGACGCCGAAGCCCGACATCCAGCCCGGCAGCTTGTCGAAATACTGCTGGTACGCGATCTCCATGCCGCGCGCATGGCCGCGCGCGCCGTTGACCGGGCCCGTGACCGTGAACGTGTACGGCGTGCCCGTCACGCCCGCGACGTTGTAGCCGTAGGACTGGTTGATGATGATGTCCTTCAACTGCTTGTTGAAGACGGCCATCGTCAGCGAACCGGCCGGCGCGAAATACCACTCCGCCGACAGGTCGACCTGGCGCGACTGCACCGGACGCAGCTTCGGATTGCCGGTGCCCGTGCCCGTCAGGCCGACGTTGTTCACGGTGACGACGTTGCCGGTCGTGGTCTGGTCGACGTTTTCCGACAGGGTCGTGTAGCTTTGCAGCTGCGAATAGTCCGGCTTCGAGATGCCCATCGCGGCCGCGAAGCGGAACTGCAGCTTGTCGGTCGCCTTCATGCGCAGGTTCAGGCTCGGCAGCACATTGTGGTAGTGGTTGTCGAAGTCCTGGCGCGTCGAGAATGCCGCGATGTTCGGGATTTCCGGACCGACGACCGTCGTGCCCTCGGCCGGCTGCGTGATGTTCGGATTGAACACCGTGTAGCCGTGCGCCTTCAGCAGCGTCTGCACATAGCGCACGCCGATGTTACCGTCGATCGGGTACTTCAGGTCGTCGAAGCCGAAGCGCAGCTGCGTGTAGAACGCGCCGGTACGCTCGGACAGGTCGTTGGTGCCGGCCGGGTCGGTGCCGAACGTCGCGGGCGACCACGGCGTGCACGGGTTGGTCGTGCCGTTCGCCTGGTTCGCCTGCTGGCACAGGATGTCGTGGTAGCTGTGCAGCGTGGCATAGCTGCCCGGGTAGCCCGTGGCCAGCGCCACGTTCGGGAACACGAGTGACGGGACCGCGGTGTTATTGTTGAAGAAGTTCGTGAACTGGTGGACCTGCGTCTGGTTCGAGAAGCGCGGATCGCTCAGGTACGCGAGCTGGCCGCCCGTGTCCGACTGCCACGGCTGCGTGATCGCCGCCCAGTTGTAGCTCGGGTTCGAGTTCGTCGTCGTCGAATCGGCCTTCGTCAGGCGCACGCCAAAGCGCACGTCGCGCAGGACCGGATGGTCGAACGTGTACTTCGCGTCGGTCTTCCACGCCCATTCGCCGGCATGGCTGTCGTCGAAGTGTTCCTGCGTGAACGCCCAGTAGTAATTGGCCGGATTGGCCAGGTAGGCGGTCTGGACGTCGTCGAACGTCAGCTTCGGTACGGAGCCGGACAGGTCCACGTTCTCGTACGGCATCTTGACGGCCGTGGCGACGGTCGAGTCGAAGCTGTTGCTCGTCGCGCGCACGCGCTGCACGTCGGTGTCGATCTGCCAGTCGCTGTTCGGACGCCACATCAGGTGCCACGAGATGTCGGTCGTCTGCGACTTGCGGTTGGCGGCGCGGGTGTCGGCGCCGAAATCGATGCCCTTGTCGGTGGCGTCGGTCAGGGTGCCGGTCAGCAGCTGGCCGTTGGTGCCGTAGGTGCCGTTCGTGACGCCGATGTTGTACGGGCTGGCGGACGAGAAGATCGCCTGCTCGTCCCACTGCATGCGGTACTTCGACTTGAAGTACGTGAGCGACGACTGCAGGTTTGCGTCCCGCTTCCATTGCAGCGCACCGTAGAGGCCCTGGCGCTTGCGGTCGAAGTTCAGCGTGCGGTACTGCGAGCCTTTCGGCACCCACACGTTCTGGCCGGCGACCACGTCGCTGCGCTGGTAATACGGTTCGACCTGGAACGCGTCGGTACGGGTGCCGCTCTCCGAATACGCGTAGTCGACCAGGGCGCCGATCTCGCCGAAGCCCGTCTTCCAGCGGTCGGAGAACATGAAGGAGCCGGACGGCTGGCGCTTGCCCTTCTTCAGCTCCGAATACGTGTCCTGCAGCGACGCGGCCATCTTGCGGCCCTTGAAGTCGAACGGCATCGCCGTGCGCAGGTTCACGAGGCCGCCAATGGCGCCTTCGATCTGTTCCGCCGACGGGTTCTTGTAGATGTCGATACCGGCCATCAGCTCCGGCGGGACGTCCTCGAAGTTGAGCGAGCGGCCGCCGTTGGCCGAGAACGAATCGCGGCCGTTCAGCTCCGAACGGGTGTACGACAGGCCGCGGATCGTGACGCCCGAGCCTTCCACCGAGTAGTGCTCCGGGTCGCCCTTCGACATCGTGCGGTCGATGGTGACGCCGACCACGCGCTGCAGCACTTCCGTGATCGAACGGTCCGGCAGCTTGCCGATGTCGTCCGCGACGATCGAATCGACCATCTCGTCGGCATCGCGCTTGAGCGCCTGCGCCGAATCGAGCGCGGCGCGCTGGCCCGTCACGACGACGACATTGCTTGCCGTCGGCGCCCCGGGCCCCGTCTGCGCGGCCGCCATCCCGCCGGCCAGCAACGCGACATGCGTTACGGCCACGGCGATGGCTGTTTTCTTGAACTGATACATTTACATCTCCTCTTGGCTGACAACAGGGCCCATCGAATGACGGTGCCCTTCACTGCAAAGAGACGACCTCTCAGGGTCTGCCTCTGAACTCCTCAAAACCGTGCCGCGTCCAGCCGCACGCTGTCGCCCGGACGCAGTTTCACCGCGACGGTGCGCGCGCCATAGCGCACGGTCGCGGCACCGCTGCCTGCTACCCTGCGCACGACGGCATCGACGAGACGGCCGCGCGTCCAGCGCATGTCGACCTCGAATCCGCCGCGCGCGCGCAGGCCTTTCACTTCACCATCCGGCCACGCCGACGGCAGCGCCGGCAGCAGCTGGATCGCGCCGGCCTGCGACTGCAGCAGCATCTCCGCGATGCCGGCCGTCGCGCCGAAATTGCCGTCGATCTGGAACGGCGGATGCGCATCCAGCAGGTTCGGATACGTGCCGCCGGCATTCAGTTGCTCCGAGCCGGCGCTGGCCTGCTGGGCCGCGCGCGCGCCGGGGCTGGCC
>NZ_JBKYMO010000169.1:0-11424 GCF_047302915.1 Massilia sp. CT11-108
GTGCACGGGGCCGTGCGCCATCAGCGCGGGCAGCCAGGCGGCGCCGGCGAAAGGACATAACAACAGCACGGGCGCGCCGGCACGGCGGGCGACGAGGTCGCCGAGGGCTTCCGCGTCGATGCTGGGCTCGAAGCGGTCGAGGTCGATCACGAGCAGGTCCGGCTGCTCGCGCGCCAGCAGGCTCGCGGCGACGTCGGCACTGTCGGCCAGGTGCAGGCGTGCGAACAGGGAGGCGCAGGCGTCCCCGAATTCGGCGCGCCGTTGCGCCATCGGACTCAGGTAAATCGCGGTCTGCTGCAGCATGAATCACCTCTGGAATACTTTGTTACGCTAACAAGTTTGCCACAAAGCACCTGTAACGGCCAGCAAATGCTCGCAATGTGTGGAAGCGCACCGTCAGCGCGTCCTTCAGGCGGGAATACTGGCGGAATCATGCACAAGGAGAGCACCATGGCAATACAGGACGACGCAGCGAACAGGCAGAAGGCCATTCAGAACCGCCAGGACCAGGCTGACGCCAGCATGCAGAAGGGTGACCAGGGGTCGGGCGGCGCAGCCCAGACGGGTATCCAGCAGCCCAGCGGCGACTTCCCCGCCCAGCACCTGGCCAAGCCGGGCATCGAAGCCCAGATGGAGCTGAAGCCGAAGTTCATGGCCGAGCACTACAAGGGCAGCGGCAAGCTGGCGGGCCAGGTCGCCATCGTGACCGGCGGCGATTCCGGCATCGGCCGCGCCGTCGCGATCCTGTTCGCGCGCGAAGGCGCCGACGTCGCCATCCTGTACCTGAACGAACACGAGGACGCGGCCGAGACGCAGCGCCTGATCGAGGCCGAGGGCACGAAATGCGTGACGGTCGCCGGCGACGTGAAGGACATGGAATTCTGCCAGCAGGCCGTCGACCAGATCGTCGCCAAGTGGGGCCGCCTGGATGTCCTCGTCAACAACGCCGCGTTCCAGGAACACGCCGAGTCGCTGCTCGACCTGACGGAAGACCGCTTCGACGAGACGATGCGCACGAATATCTACGGCTACTTCCACATGGCGAAGGCCTGCCTGCCCTACATGAAGCGCGGCGCCGCGATCATCAACACGGGCTCCGTGACGGGCCTGAAGGGGTCGAAGAAGCTGCTCGACTATTCGACGACCAAGGGCGCCATCCACGCCTTCACCATGTCCCTCGCCGCCAACCTGCTGGACCAGGGCATCCGCGTGAACGCCGTCGCGCCGGGCCCCGTGTGGACGCCGCTGAACCCGGCCGACCAGTCGCCGGAAGACATCACCAAGTTCGGCCAGAGTACGACGTTCGGCCGTCCCGCGCAGCCGGAAGAGCTGTCGCCGGCGTACGTCTACCTGGCCTCGAACGTCTGCTCCGGCTATGTGACCGGCGTCGTGCTCCCGATCACGGGATCGGTGGGCGAATAACCTCGAGGAGAGCTCCAGATGGCACGCAGCATGTGGAAAGGTGCGATCAGCTTCGGGCTGGTGCACATCCCGGTCGAGATGTATCCGGCGGCGAGCGACCAGGGGCTCGACCTGTCGATGCTCGACCGGCGCGACTTCGCGCCGATCGGCTTCAAGCGCTACAACAAGGCGACCGGCAAGGAGGTGTCCTGGGACGACATCGTCAAGGGCTATGAATACAGCGACGGCGAATATGTCGTCCTGTCCGACGAAGACCTGCGCCGCGCCAACCCGGACGCGACGCAGACCATCGACATCCTCGCGTTCGTGAACGCCGAACAGGTCCCGCTGATCTACTACGAACAGCCCTACTACCTCGCGCCAGGCAAGGGCGGCGACAAGGTCTATGCGCTGCTGCGCGAGACCTTGCGCGACGTCGGCAAGATCGGTATCGCCAACGTCGTCATCCGCGTCAAGCAGCACCTCGCCGCCCTCGTCTGCGTGGGCGACACCATCGTGCTGAACACCTTGCGCTACCCGGACGAGATCCGTCCCACCGACGAGCTGAAGATCCCGGCGGCGGACTCGAAGGCCGCGCAGGTCACGGAGAAGGAATTGCAGATGGCGAGGGCGCTCGTCGAAGGCATGAGCGAGAAGTGGAAGCCGCAGCAGTACCGCGACACGTACCGCGAGGACGTGATGGCGCTGATCAAGAAGAAGGTCGCCGCCAACCAGACCAAGACGCTCACCGAACCGGAACCGGAAGAAGAGAAACCCGCCAAGTCGAACGTCATCGACCTCGTCTCGCTGCTGCAGGCCAGCCTCGGCAAGAAGCCTTCCAAAGCCGCCGCGGCGGACGACGATGACGACGACGAACCGCCGCCGCGCAAGTCGAGGAAACCGTCTGAGGACGACGAGGATACCGACAAGGACACGGGCAATCGGCCTCCGCCACGCGCGCGCAAGGCGCCTTCGCATGCGGCCACGCACGCGAGCGCAAAACGTACGTCAGCGGGCACGACAGCGGCCAAGTCGGCCGCGACGAAGACGGCGGCGAAGACGGCGGCAAAGAAAACCGCCGCGAAAGCCGCGCCAAAACCCGCAGCGAAAGCGGCGCCCGCCCGGCGCAGGAAGGCCGCCTGAGTGGATCCGGATACGCTGCTGGACCTGCTGCAATGGCCCGCGATGGCGGTCACGCTAGTGGCCGCCTTCCTCGTCGGCGCCCGGCACGCGAAGAAACGCGTGGTCGGGTTCTGGACCTTCATCCTGAGTAATGTGTTGTGGATCGTGTGGGGCGTGCACGACGAGGCGTGGGCGCTGATCGCGCTGCAGGCCGGCCTCGCCGCCATGAACGTGCGCGCGATCTTCCGCAACGAGCGGGGGGATCCGGCGGACGACAAGGCCGCCGGCGCCTAGCAGCGCTTGTGCCCCCGCCTCCGCGGGGGCGACGATCATTTTTTCTCCGCCTTGAACCCCAGCGCCTTCATCGCCCTGGTCAGCGTGACCGCGCTCTTGTCGTAGTCCGCCCACGGCGCATTGCCCTCGTCCAGCCGGGTGTGCACGTTCTTGACTGTCCACTGGCTGCCCGACTTCAGCTTCGGCAGTTCTTCCCAGCGCACGGGCACGGAGATGCCCAGGCCCGGACGCGCGCGCGCCGACCACGCGGCCACCGTCGTCGCGCCGCGCCCGTTGCGCAGGTAGTCGATGAAGATGCGGCCCACGCGGTTCTTCGCGCCGCTCTTGGCGGAGAAGCGGTCCGGGATCGTCTTCGCGAGATGCGTCACGATCGCGCGCGAGAAATCCTTCACCGTGTCCCAGTCCAGCTTCGGCTTCAGCGGCACGACGACGTGCAGGCCCTTGCCGCCGCTCGTCTTGAGGAACGGGTTCAGCCCCAGCTCCTCCAGGAACGCGCGCACCAGCTGGGCCGCTTCCCGCACCTTCGCAAACTCGACGCCCTCGCCCGGGTCGAGGTCGAACACCATGCGATCCGGCGTGTCGTAGTGTTTCGACGTCGCGTTCTGGCTGTGGATCTCGACGACGTTCCATTGCGCGCTGGACAGCAGGCCTTCGATCGTCGCGATCTCCGTCATGCGCGGGTGGTCCGGGTCGAGCGCCTGGTCCATCTGCGCGACGCCGGGCATCTTCGCGGTGTCCGCGACGTGCTTCTGGAAGAACAGCTCCTTGCCGATGCCGTCGGGCGCGCGCACCAGCGAGACCGGGCGCCCCTTCAGGTGTTCCATCATCAGTTCGCCGACCAGCGCGTAGTAACGCACCATCTCGACCTTGGTGACGCCGCTTTCCGCATCCATCACGCGCTCGCCGTGCGTGACCTTGAACGTGGCGGGCAGATTGCCCGGCAAGCCGTTCTCCGGCTCGGCCTTCTTGGCCGTCCGCTTGTTCGTCGTCTGTTCAGGGGCGGGTTTCGCATTTTCCACGGGTGCCTCCTGCATGTGCCTGGGCAGTTCGCGCACGACGCTCTTCGCCGGCTTGTCCTTGCGCAGGCCCTGGAACACGGGGTGGCGGATGGAGTCGGTGGCCGTCCATTCCGAGAAGCTGACTTCCGCGACCAGGTCCGGCTTCACCCAGTGGTTCGTCCGTCCCGGCACGGCGCGCGCCGGGAACGGATTCTCGTCCGTCTCGATCGCTTCCAGCACCTCGCGCATGTGGCGCAGCGAGGCGCCGTTGAACCCGCTGCCGCAGTTGCCGGCGTAGCGCAGCACGCCGTCCTTGTCGTAGTACCCGAGCAGCAGCGAGCCGATGCCCGTGCGGGCGCCATGCGGATCGGTGTAGCCGCCGATGACGAATTCCTGGCGCTGGCCGCATTTCAATTTGATCCACTCGGGCGAGCGGCGCGTGACGTAGCGCGAGTCCTTGCGCTTGCCGATCACGCCTTCCAGGCCGATCTGGCACGCGGCCACGACGAGCTGCGCCGGGTCCGTCCCGAATTCGGCGGAGAAGCGCACCGTGTCCGACGGCCGCGCCGCCAGCGCCTCCTGCAGCAACGGACGCCGCTCGTCGAGCCGCACGTCGCGCATGTCGTAGCCCTTGAAGTACGGGGCGTCGAATATGAAATAAACGATTTGCGCGCTGTTGGAGCCGTCGAACGCCAGCTGCAGCAGGTTGAAATTCGGCTTGCCGTTCTCGTCGTGGACGACGATCTCGCCGTCGTACCAGCCGTCCGGCAGTTTCATCCGGCGGATTTCCTGCTGCAGCGGTTTCAGCTTGTCGGTCCAGTCGTTGCCGTTGCGCGTGACGAGGCGGACGTCCTTGCCCTGCACGCGCGCGACCATGCGGTAGCCGTCGAACTTGATTTCGTAGATGTAGTTTTCCGGATCGGCGGGCGGGCCGTCGACGAGCGTCGCCAGTTCGGGCGTCAGCGTCTCCGGCAGGTCGGCCTTGACGGCGCCGGCGGGCATGACGCCGCGCTTCGGTTTCGCCGCCTTTCCGGGCGCCGACTTGTCGGCCTTCAGTTCCTCCACCTTCACCTCGGCGCCATGCTCCGGCATCGGCAGGTCCTTCACGCTGTCGGGGAATTCGTCGACGACGGAGAATTCGGCGGCCGGCCTCGCGTATTCGTCGTTTTCCTTGATGAGCAGCCACGGTTCCTGCTTGTCGTCCTCGTGGCCGCGCAGCCGCACGAGCACCCAGCGGCCGTGCATCTTGTGGCCGTGCATCTCGAACTTGATCTCACCTTTCTTATAACCCTGGCGCGGGTCGCCGACGGGCTCCCACGTCCCTTTATCCCAGATGATGACCTTGCCTGCGCCGTACTGGTGCGGCGGGATGGTGCCTTCGAAATCGGAATACGAGATGGGATGGTCTTCCACGTGCACGGCCATGCGCCGGTCGTGGGTATCGTAGCTGGGGCCTTTCGGTACGGCCCAGCTCTTCATGACGCCGTCCAGTTCCAGACGGAAATCGTAATGCAGGCGGGAAGCCCAGTGCTTCTGGATCACGAAGGTGAGAAGGCCCTTGCTGACCTCCCCACCCTCTGCGGGCTCGGCAGTGATCTTGAAATCGCGCTTGGCCTTGTACAGCTTTAACGGGTCGGGCATGGCATCACCTCTGCAGCAATTTGCCTTAGTGTAGGCAGTAGCTGCAGACGCGACTGTTCGCTGGCTAACTCTATGTGGTGCGCGTGGGCTCCCCGAGCCCACGTTGGATTGCAGATTACTTGCGGTCGGATGCGGTCTGGTCGCGTGCCGCACGGAACTCGGAGTCCTTCGACCAGTTCGGCCAGGCGCCCGAATCGGCCAGGTCGCGGCCCACCGAATACAGCACGCCGAGATCGCGCGCCATGCCGGTGAACGGCCACGAGGCGCTCCATTCGTCGGCCGGCTGGTGGTACGCGACGGACACGTAGTTGTCCTCGGCGGCCTTGCCCGCGGCGACGCCGCCCTGCTCCCAGTCCTCGCCCGAACCGAACGAGATCGCCGGCACGCCGTGCTTGGCGAACGGGAAGTGGTCGGAGCGGAAGAAGTGGCCCGCTTCCGGTTTCGGGTCGGCCGAGTAGCGGATGCCGTTCGCCTTGGCCTTCGCGACCAGCTGGTCGAGCAGTTCGAGCTTGGCGCTGCCCGAGATCGTGAAGTCGCGCGACGGGCCGTACGGGCTCAGCGCGTCCATGTTGATCACGCCGACCGTCTTGCCCAGCGGGTAGACCGGGTTGTTCGCGTAGTATTCCGAGCCCAGCAGGCCCTTCTCTTCCGCCGTCACGGCCAGGAAGACGACGCTGCGTTTCGGCGCCGGCGCCTTGGCGTAGGCGCGGCCCAGTTCCAGCAGCGCGGCGATGCCGGTGGCGTTGTCGACGGCGCCGTTGTAGATCTTGTCGCCCTTCGCGTCCGGCAGGCCGACGCCCAGGTGGTCCCAGTGGCCGCTGTAGATCACGACCTGGTCCGGGTGCGCGCTGCCCGGACGCACGGCCAGCACGTTCTTCGACGTGATGACCTTGGCGTCGACGGCGTAGTGCGCGGACATCGTCACGCCCTTCAGCTCGACCGGCTTGAAGGTGCGGGCCTGCGCCTGCTTCTTGAGCTTGTCGAAGTCGAGGCCGGCGCGCTTGAACAGGTCGACGGCGACGTCGCGCTGGATCCACGCTTCCACCGGCGCGTGCGCTTCCAGCGGGTTCTTGCGCACGATGTCGTACTGGACGTTCGTGTTCGAATTCTTCACCGTGGCCCAGCCGTACGACGCGGGCGCGGTCTCGTGGACGATCAGCGTGCCCAGCGCGCCGCGGCGTGCCAGTTCCTCGAATTTATAGGTCCAGCGGCCGTAGTAGGTCATGGCCTTGCCGCCGAAGTCGCCCTTGCCCGTCTCGAAGTCCGGGTCGTTGATCAGCACGACGGCCAGCTTGCCCTTCAGGTCCTGGCCCTTGAAATCGTCCCACTTGCGTTCCGGTGCCGTCACGCCATAGCCGACGAACACGAGCGGCGCATTCTTGAAGTCGACGCTCTTCGCGCCCGTCATCGCGGCGCGCACGGCGACTTCGTTACCCTGCGTGAAGGCTTTCGTCGTGCCGCCGGCCGTGACGGACACGTCGACCGGGCCGCTGATCTCGAAGCGGCCCAGCGGGACGTCCTGCGTCCAGCCGCGCTTGCCGTCGACGAGGTCGCCGCCCGGCTGCAGGCCGGCCTGCTTGAACTGTTCGATGATGTAGTTGACGGTCTTCGTCTCACCGGCCGTGTTCGGGCCGCGGCCTTCGAACGCGTCGGACGACAGGACTTTCACGTCCTGCGACAGGATTTTCGGATCGATGTGGACGGCGTCTGCGGCCTGGGCGGCCAGCGCCGCGGTGGCGAGCGCGATGGCGGTCAGGGTGGTACGGAGGGAAGTTTGTAGTGTCACGAGCGGTCTCTTGGGCGTCGAATTATTGGATGGGCACGGATAGTGCCGCCAAAGTATCGTTCGAATGATTTCCACTGTCAAACATCGTTCCGACAAAAGGATTTCCGTACGTACACTTGTAACGGGATGTAAAGGATCGTCAACCACGCGCCGCATGGCCGCGTTTCTGGCCCAGTAGCACACTTTAACGACACCTGAAGGAAATGCCGCCATGAACAAAATCGTCGCCACCCTGATCGCAGGCCTGTTCGCCACCTCGGTGTACGCCCAGACGACCGCCACCCCGGCCACGCATGCCGAAGTCAAGGCCGACAAGAAAGCGGCGAAGGCCGAGGCCAAGGAAGAGAAGGCCGACGTGAAGGCCGACGCGAAGCTGGAGAAGAAAGCCGCCGAAGCCAATGCGGACGTCGCCGTCGCCAAGGCCGACGCCGCGAAGACGAAAGCCAAAGCACACAAGAAAGCCGCCAAAGCCAAGGCGGAAGCCGCAGCCGACAAGGCCGAGGCACACGCAGACCAGAAAGCCGCCGCTGCCAGGTAAGTCCCCTCCGGTAGCGCACAACCGGCTCAAGCCCCTCCATCCTCCGAAGACAGGGTTCGCCCTGTCTTTTTTTCGTCCGCGATCTACAATGGCAGTCCGTTATCAGCCGGGACTACCATGCACGACATCGTCTTTTTGGACCGCGACAGCCTGATCGCCACCATCCGCAAGCCATCCTTCGAGCACCGCTGGCGCGACTACCCCGCCACGAACGCGAACGAGGTCGTCGAACGCCTGCGCGGCGCCACCATCGCCATCACGAACAAGGTGCCGCTGCGCGCGGACGCGATCGCGCAACTGCCGGACCTGAAGATGATCGCCGTGGCCGCGACGGGCACGGACAACGTGGACCTCGCCGCCTGCCGCGAGCGGGGCATCGTCGTCGCGAACATCCGCAACTACTCGCTCGTCTCCGTGCCCGAACATTGCTTCGCGCTGCTGCTCGCCGTGCGCCGCAACCTGCGCGCCTACGTGGCCGACGTCGAGGACGGGCGTTGGGAGCAGTCGACACGTTTCTGCCTGCTCGACCACCCGATCGGCGACCTGGCCGGCAGCCGCCTCGGCATCGTGGGCTATGGCGCGCTGGGGCGCCGCGTCGCCCAGATCGCGCGCGCGTTCGGCATGGACGTCGCCGTCACGTCGCGCTCGCCCGTGGCGGACACGGACGTGGTGCAGTTGCCGCTGGATGAACTGCTGGCCACGTCGGACGTCGTGAGCCTGCACCTGCCGCTGACGGACCAGACCCGCCACATGATCGGCGCACGCGAGCTCGCATCGATGAAGAGAAGCGCCATCCTGATCAACACGGCACGCGGGGGCCTCGTCGACGAAGCGGCGCTGGCGCAGGCGCTGACGGACGGGACGATCGCGGGCGCCGGGTTCGACGTCCTGAGCAAGGAGCCGCCCGTGCCGGCCAACCCGCTGCTGCAGCTGCGGTTGCCGAACTTCGTGCTGACGCCGCACGTGGCGTGGGCCAGCGGCGGCGCGATGCAGACCCTGGCCGACATGCTGGTCGATAATCTCGAGGCGTGGGTGGCCGGAAAGCCGACCAACACGGTCTAGCCGTCTGCCCGCAGCGGCAGCTCGACGATGAACACCGTGCCGTGCCCGGGCCGGCTCTCGACCCGGATCGTCCCCTGCAGCAGCGTGGTCACGAGGTTGTACGCGATGTTGAGGCCGAGGCCCGTGCCGCCCTGCCCCATGCGCGTCGTGAAGAATGGATCGAAGATGCGCGACAGGTGCTCCGGCGCGATGCCGCGGCCGTCGTCGGAGAATTCGATGCGCACGCGGTCGCCGTCCAGCGGCCGGGCCTGGATGCGCATGCGGCCGCCCGGCGCGTCGAACGCGTGCAGCAGCGCGTTGTTGATGAAGTTGATGACGACCTGGCCGAACGGGCCGGGATAGCTGTCCATCGCAATGCCGGCCGGGACCTGCAGGTCGAGCGTGTGGCCGGCACGGCGCACCTGGTTCATCATCGTCGCCGCGATCTCGTGGCAGGCCTGGTCCAGGTCGAAGCGGCGCCGCTGCGTGCTGGCCTGGTCCACCGACACCTGCTTGAAGCTGTTCACGAGATCGGCCGCGCCGTGCAGGCTGCGCACGATGAGGCTTGCCGCTTCGCGCGCCGCCGCGATCCACGTCTCCAGGTCCGATTTCTTCAGCGCGTTGTGCGCGAAGCGGTCGGCCAGCGCGTTCGTCTTTTCTTCCAGCGTGCTGGCCATCAGCAGGCTGTTGCCGATCGGGGTGTTCAATTCGTGCGCGACGCCCGCGACAAGGGCGCCGAGCGACGCGAGTTTTTCGCGCGCGGCCAGCTGGGCCTGGGTTTCCTTCAGCTGGCGGTAGGCGTCCGCATTGTCCAGCGCGACGCCGACATAGGACGCGAGGGTGCTCAGCATGTCGAGCTGCACGTTCTGGTACGCGCCGGGCCGGCCGCTCTGCACCGTGATCACGCCCAGCACGCGCTGGCCCACGAGGATCGGCACGACCATCAGCGAGCGCGGCGCCGGCAGCGTGTCGGCATCCGTGCTGGCCGGATCCGCGCCCAGCACGTCGCGCACGAGTCCCGAGAACCGGGCGTAATCGCGGGCCAGGTCGCCGATCAGGATCTCCTCGCCCGTCACGCGGCAGTATTCGCCGAGGCCGCGCACGCGCGCGGGGAAGCGCCCCTGGTCGGGCACGCGGCGGCCGTCGGCGACGACGTACGGGTAGTCGATCGGCCCGTCCACGCGCGCCACGCCGATCGCGAACAGCGGCGCGTCCATCAACTGGCGCACCTGGCCGTACACGTTGGCCATGATCGCCTCGCCGTCGAGGTTCGCCGTCAGTTCACGGCCGATGTCGGACAGCAGCGCGATGTTGCGGCGCGCCTGCTCCACCGCTTCCTTCTGCGCTTCCGCCTCCTGCTTGCGCTGTTCCGCCCGCTCCTTCTGCAGCACCAGCTCCGCCGTGCGCGCGCCGACCTGGCGTTCCAGGCGCGCCTTCTGCTGCACGAGCACGCGCACGCGCAAGCGGTACAGCGCGACGGCGATGGTCGCCAGCACGCTCGCCGCGAGCAGCCGGAACCACCACGTCGCCCAGAACGGCGGCGGGATCGAGATGTTCAGGGTAGCCGGACGCTCGCTCCACACGCCGTCCTTGTTGGCGGCCTTCACCTCGAACACGTACTCGCCCGGATCGAGGTTCGTGTAGGTGGCGAAGCGCTTGCGGGCGTCCGTCTCGGTCCAGTCCCGGTCGAAGCCGAGCAGCCGGTAGGCGTAGCGGTTCGCCTGCGGATCGGCGTAGTGCAGCGCCGCGAATTCCAGGGTGAACACGGAATCGCGGTGGCTCAGGCGGATGTCGCGCAGGCGGTCGGCGGCGACGGGCAGCGCGCGCGGCCGGTTGAACACGAGGAAGTCGGTGATGACGACGGCGGGCGGGAACGGGTTGTCGTGGATGTCCTCCGGCTGGAACGACGTCATGCCGTTGATGCCGCCGAAATGCAGCTCGCCGTCCGCGCCGCGCGCCGCCGAGCCGACGAAGTACGAGCCGTCCGTCAGGCCGTCCTTGGCCGTGTAATTCTTGTAGCGCCCCGTCTCCGGATCGACGCGGGTGAGGCCCGTCGTCGTGCTGACCCAGATCTGGCCGTTGCCGTCTTCGAGGATGCCGCCGATCGGCACCTGCTCGCGCGTGGGCGCGACGGGGAACCGGCGGAACACCGTCTTGCCGCCCGGCTCCCGCTGCATGCGGTGCAGCCCGCCCGCCGTGCCGACCCACAGGTCGCCGCGCGCGGACTCGTACAGATAATAGACGCGGTTGTGGCCCAGGCTCGCGGGGTCGCGCGCGTCGTGGCGGAAGTGCGTGAACGTGTCCGTCGCGCGGTCGTAGCGGTCGAGGCCATTCTCCGTGCCGATCCAGATCGTGCCGGCACGGTCCTCGAACACGGCGAAGCCATAGTTGTCGCCCAGGCTGGCCGGATGCGCCGGGTCGTGACGCCAGCCGCGCAGCGTGCCGTCCGCCGCCACCATGAACAGCCCGCCGCGCGTGACGATCCACAGCGCGCCGGTGCGGTCGAGCGTGAGCGCCTGGACCCAGCTGGCGCCCGCCTCGCGCCCGAGCGGCACGGGTGTAAAACGGCCCGTCGCCGGATCGCGCCACGACAGGCCGCTGGG
>NZ_JBKYMO010000170.1:0-11424 GCF_047302915.1 Massilia sp. CT11-108
GCTGCGCCGTCCGCGGGGCGGGCCACTTGCGTCGGGCCCGGCAGGCCGCGGCGGCCGCTGCTGGACATGATCGACGTGAGGCTGAGCACGCGCGACGGGTACTTGGCCGCCATCAGCTGTCCGACCATGCCGCCCATCGACATGCCGACGACGTGGGCGCGGGCGACGCCCAGCGCGGACAGCACGCCGATCGCATCGTCGGCCATGTCTTCCAGGCGATACGGCGGTTTGAGCGGGATGCGCAGCAGCGACTTCAGCCAGGCGAGCCCGAGGCTCGGCGTGCCGGCGTGTTCGAATTTGGTGGACAGGCCGCTGTCGCGATTATCGAAACGGATCACGTAAAAGCCCAGCTCGACGAGGCCTTCGACGAATTCGTCCGGCCAGGCCGTCAATTGCAGGCCGAGGCCCGAAACCAGCAGCAGGGGTACGGATTTCGGATCGCCCGCCGTGTCGAAGGCGATGCGGATCCCGTTGGCGTTCAGGCTAGGCATTGTCGATAGCTGGGTCGTGAAATCCTCCGCTACCGGGAAGCAGCGAAGGCCTGGGACCAGCATATCATTTTTGGCAAACGGGTGGTGTCAGCCTTGCGTGCGCCGGGCGGCACGCCGCTCGGCGAAGAACCCCTTGAGCATGGCGCTCGCTTCGTCGGCCAGCACGCCGCCGACGACGTCCGTGTGGTGATTCAACTGCTCCAGCGCGAACAGGTCGAGGATCGAGCCGCACACGCCCGTCTTGGGATCGGGCGCCGCATACACGACGCGGGCCAGGCGCGCGTGCATCATCGCGCCCGAGCACATTGCGCAGGGTTCGAGCGTCACGTACAGCTCGCAACCCGGCAGCCGGTAGTTGCCGAGCTTGTCCGCCGCCGCGCGCAGGGCGACGATTTCGGCGTGCGCGGTCGGGTCGTGGCGGCCGATCGGCTGGTTGAAGCCGGTGGCGATGATCGCGCCGTCGCGCACGACGACGGCGCCCACGGGCACCTCGCCCGCCGCCCAGGCCTTGCGGGCCTCCTGCAGGGCCAGGCCCATGTACGTATTGTCGTCCGCTTCAGGCATCCGTGATTTCGGCCCAGCAGTTCGGCGTCTCGTGCAGCACGAGCTTCTGCAGGCGCAGGCCGGTGCCGTAGCGGTCGGTGTAGGCCGCCTTCAGGATGTTCCATGCCACCTGCGCGAGGTTTTCCACGGTCGGGATGCGGTCGATTACGACGGTTTTATGGTTCGGCAGGCTGGCGAGGAAGCCGCGCACGGACTCGTCCTTCTCGTACACGAGGAAGGCGTGGTCCCAGACGTCGACGAGGTGCTCTTTCGCGAGTGCCTTGATGTCCGAGAAATCCATGATCATGCCGTTGTCGGAGTTGCCTTCGACGTCGATGACGGCACCCGTCAGCGTGATTTCCAGCGTGTAGCGGTGGCCGTGCAGGTTGCGGCACTGGCTTTTATGGTCGGGGATGCGGTGGCCGGCGTCGAATTCCAGCTTGCGGGTAATGGTCAGCATGTGTGCTCAGGGGATGTTCAGGAGTTTATGGGTCTGGAGGCTGAGCTTCCACTTCGGGTTGCGGCGGCAGGTGTCGATGGCCAGTTGCGTGTTGAACTGGCCCAGCGGGCCGTCCATCGGCTGCACGAAGAAGTTGTCGAAATCCAGGTGTTCGTACGCGGCCAGGTCCTGGCCCGTCTGCGGAATGACGACCTTGAGCTCGTTGCCCTTTGCAACCACCAGTGTCGAGCCCATCTTCGGGCTCACGCAGGTCCAGTCCACGCCCGGCGGCACGGGCAAGGTGCCGTTCGTCTCGATGGCGATGGTGAAGCCGACGGCGTGCATCGCGTCGATCAGGGCCGCGTCCAGCTGCAGCAGTGGCTCGCCGCCCGTGAAGACGACGTATTTGCTGGCCGGATAGGTCTCCGGCCACAACCCATTGATTTCCGCGGCGAGGCTGGCGGCATCCTTGAATTTGCCGCCCCGTTCGCCGTCGGTGCCAACGAAATCCGTGTCGCAGAACTGGCAGACGGCCGTGGAACGGTCCGCCTCGCGGCCCGTCCACAGGTTACAACCCGAAAAGCGGCAGAACACGGCCGGGCGGCCCGCATGGGCGCCCTCGCCCTGCAGGGTGTAGAAGATCTCTTTGATGCTGTAAGTCACAGTAAAAGTCCGGTAAGGCTCGCGTCAACCTTCCATTATACCGCGCCCGGGCCGGGTGGCAGAAGAGGCGCACTTCCCACGCCCGGCGCTGTAAAGACGGCAAAATTGATGGCAAGCAAAAACGTGCCATTCGGAAAGTCGTACCTTTTGATACGGAAAGTTCCTAATCGAGTCGTCCTAGTCCTCGCCGGAGGGATCGTGATGAAAACCCTGCTGCTTCAGTCGCTGCGTGTCACGCTCGGGGCCCTGCTGTTGCTCACCGCGTGGTTCGGCATGTCGGAACACGCCCGCATGCTCGCGGTGCCAGAGCGGCTGCAACTGGGTGTGCTGGTGCTCGTCGTGTTGTCCGTGCTGTTCGCCGTGCTGTTCCGGCGCATGCACAGCGAGGACCAGATCGCGCGCCTCGAAGCCGCGCTGTGCCGGGAGCAGAAGGCCCGCAGCCAGGCCGACCAGGCGCTGGCCGAGTCCGATATGTTGCTGGGGCGGCTGACGGGTGGCACGGACGGCCGCCGCGGCAACCTCGACCCGCTCGCGCAACTGGTGGCCATCCAGACCGAGCTGCTGCAGGTGCGCCGCCAGTACGCGCTGGAAGATCCGCTCCTCGCGTCGCGCATCGATTTATTGTGCACCCGGGTCGACCGGGTCGCCCAGGCGATCGTCACCCACGCCGACGAGCCGGGATAACAGCCCCGTCCACCCTTGCTGAAAATCAAGGGGGCGCCATTGTCTGTAGCGCACAATCGGTTCTCGCCAGCAAGTAATTGCTAATCAGAACCGAAGGACGGTACATGACAAGCACAACAACAATACAGCGGCTCATGGATGCCTCGGGCGCGCCGGCCGATCGCGCTTTCGCCCACCAGTTGATGGAGACGCTGGCCATTCCCATTTTCGTCCTCGACACGACGTCCCGCGTGATGCTGTGGAACCGCGCCTGCGAGCGGCTGACGGGCGTGCCCGCGCGCGACATCATCGGCACGCGCGACCACTGGCGCAGCTTTTTCGAAGAGCGCCGCCCCACCCTCGCCGACCTCCTGATCGAAGAACGCGCCGGCGAAACGCACCAGCCCCGCATCGGCCTGCCCGAGGATCCGCACCTGTCCGCGGAAAGCTGGTGCGACATGCCGCGCATGGGCCGCCGGCGCTACCTCGCTGCGGACGCGAGCCCGATCTACGACGAACGCGGCCGGCTGGCCGCCGTCGTGGAGACGCTGCGCGACATGACGGATGAAAAGCTGGCCCAGATCGCGCTCGAACAACTTGCCACGCGCGACGGCCTCACGGGCCTGGCCAACCGCCGCTGCTTCGACGAGACGCTGCACGCCGAATGGGCGCGCGCGCTGCGCCAGCGCCAGCCGCTGTCGCTGCTGATGGTGGATGTGGACAATTTTAAGGCGTATAACGACGCGAACGGCCACCTGGGCGGCGACGAATGCCTGAAACGGATCGCCACGGCCGTCGCCAGCGAAATGCGCGCCAACGACCTCGTGGCGCGCTATGGCGGCGAGGAATTCGCCGTGATCCTGCCGAACCAGTCACTGAAGGGCGCGGCGACCGTCGCCGAACGCATCCGCGCCCGCGTCGAACAATTGCAAGTCCCCAACCGCCTGGCGCCGGCACAGCACGTGACCGTGTCGATCGGCGCGGCCACCGCGATCGCCACGCCCGACAACAGCGCCAGCGAACTGGTCGCCATTGCCGATGCGGCGCTGTACCGGGCCAAGCATATGGGACGGAACCGGATCAGCTTGCCCCTCACCGAACTGGCATAAACCACGTCGCTCCCGCGCAAGCGGGAATCCCTGCCGAGTGTCTCGTTCAACTCGGTATGGGCCCCCGCCTCCGCGGGGGGGCGACGGTCAGCCGATGGTCGCCCTATCCCATCCGTGCCGCACCGCGGCCTTCATCTTCTCCCAGGTCGACGCGCCATCCTTGCCGTAGCGCGTATCCCAGTCGGCCCGCAGGTCGTTCTCGACGTCCGACCAGTCGCGGTTGCGATAGCGGACGTCATTGCGCATCTCGGCGCCGTAGCGATAGGCCGGCGCCAGGTCGTCATAGCTCGTGCCGCCCGGCTTGTACGTGTTGGTCCAGTGCGTGCGGTAGTGGCTGTCGTCGTCCGTGGACGTCGTCTCGCCCGTCATGCTTTCCCAGCCGTGGCGGACGGCCGCCTTGATGCGTTCCCACGCGGACGGTTCGTTGTCCGTGCCGTACCTGCTGTGCCAGTCCTGCTTGAGGTCGTGCTCGACGTCGTCCCAGTCGCGGTCGCGATAGGTGCCGCTGCTGCGCATCTCGTTGCCGTAGCGGTAGGCCGGCGCGACGTCGTTGAAGTCCGTGCCGCTGGCGGCGTAGGTCGACTCGTAGTGCGTATGGTAATAGGTCGAGTCGTCGTCCATGTCCGGGGTGATCTTGTCCCAGCCATGGCGCACGGCGTCCTTGAACTTCTCCCACGTCGACCCGCCCGTCGTGTAGCGCGAGTCCCAGTCGGATTTCAGGTCGGACTGCACGTCGTCCCAGTGGCGGCTGCGGTATTTCTGCAGGCGGCGCGCTTCGTTGCCGTAGCGGTAGGCAGGCAGGTAGTCGTCGTAGTTGTCGTCCGCGTTGGAGTACTTCGCGTTCCAGTGGCTGCGGTAATAGCTGTCGTTATCGATGTCCGGGGTGATCTTGTCCCAGCCGCGGCGCACGGCGGCCTTGAATTTCTCCCACGTGGACTCGCCCGGATGACGCGATTCCCAGTCGCTGCGCAGGTCCGACTCCACCTCGTCCCATGAGCGGTCGCGGTATCTGGCGCTCGAACGCATCTCGGTGCCGTAGCGGTAGGCCGGCTCGTAGTCGGCGTAGCCGCCGCCCAGGCTCGAATAATTGTCGTGCCAGTCCGAGTGGTACCAGTCGTCCGTGTTCAGGTCCGGGGTGATCCTGTCCCAGCCATGGCGGACGGCCGCCTTGAATTTCTCCCACGTCGACTCGCCCGGATGGCGCGCTTCCCAGTCGGTGCGCAGGTCGGATTCGACGTCGTCCCACGCGCGGTTGCGGTAAGTCGCGTCGCGCCGCATGTCGCTGCCGTAGCGGTATGCGGGTGCATAGTCGTCGTAGCTGCCGCCCAGGCTCGAGTAATTGTCGTTCCAGTGGTTGCGGTAGGTATCGTCGTACGTATCGCTCATGCCGCCGTCATGCGAGAACACGCGCACGTTCCCGCGCGAGACGGAGCCTCCCGTATCGCGCTGCATGGAGCTGCCGACGCGGGCCGTGCCGCCCAGCGACGTGTCGTCCGAGCCGGGAATCGATGCGGTGCCCTGCAGCGTGGCGCCGCTCTGGTTCAGCGAACCGCCCTGCGCCGACTGCAGCGACGAGGAGGTGGCCGGGTTCTGCGCCGAGCTCTGGGTGCCGCTCAGCGTGTTGCCGCCGATGGCGCTGTCCATCGATCCGCCCGACTGCTCCGAGGCGCCCAGCGGCTCCTCGTAGGTCTGCCCTTTCGGGACCGGATCGTTGATGTTCTGCGTGGCGAAGAAGTTGCGGTCGTCGTGGCCCGTGAACTGCAGCGATCCCGGTTCCGTGCCCGGGGGCGTGCCCTGGTACGAGCCGGACGAGGCGGAACCCGATCCGGGGCTGCCCGACTGCGCGGACATGCTGCCCGATTGCCGCATCCCGGACGCCGCGCCTCCGGGGACGCCCGCGCTGCCCGGCTCGCGCGTCCACTGGTCGTGGTGCTCGTCGATGTCGACGGGGCCGAAGCGCTCGATGATGTCGGCGGCGCGTTCGACTTCCGGCTCGGAGTCCGCCGTCAGGGTCAGGACGTGATGGCCGCGCGTGACGGCGTACGAGTACTTCATCGCGTGTTCGTTCGTGTCGGATCCGAACAGGCCCGTGAAGAAGTGCTTGATCGAGGCGCCGAAGCCTTCCTCGCGTTCGCCCTCCAGCAACTCGT
The DNA here is from genome assembly GCF_047302915.1 of Massilia sp. CT11-108. Taxonomy (NCBI): domain Bacteria; kingdom Pseudomonadati; phylum Pseudomonadota; class Betaproteobacteria; order Burkholderiales; family Oxalobacteraceae; genus Massilia; species Massilia sp. CT11-108. Next base: position 6,059 of record NZ_JBKYMO010000170.1, read on the forward strand.
TGTCGCCGGTGACGCTGTTCGACTGGCCGGTGGGGTCGGCGCTCGAGAGGCTCGCATCGGTGCGCGGGAAGCCCGACGCCAGCAATTCGTCCAGGGCGCTTTGTGCGTCGCTTCGGTTGTCGAAGACTGCTACCAGGGTGTGTCGCATGATGTTCCTCCGCTGTATTGGTGAAGAAGACACCGGCTTCCGCGAAGCGCGCCACGCCGACCTGCTCGCCTCCGAGCACGACGTTTTCCGCGTGGAGCTCCTCACGCCGGTTCCTTGTCGAGACTACTCCAAAGCGGCCGCGTTGCGCGCACCATTGACCGGCTACAACTCATGCGTATCGCACCCATGAAAAACGGGCCGTGTGGCCCGCGTTTCGTCCATGTTATCCATGGGTTCAGTGAGCACGCGCACCGACCGGCACGCGGCCATACGGCTGTCAGCCGAACGGATTGTCGACCGTTTTCACGTCGGGCGGCGGCAGCCGGTCCGGCAGGTCGCGCGCTTCCAGGCCGGCGACGATGCGGCCCAGCAGGTCGTGCAGCAGGCGCGCCCTGGCCAGGCCGTCCGTGTCGGCCGTGAGGTCGACGTCGCCCGCCACCGTGACCCGGTCGAGCCGGTTCTCGAGCGTCAGGTTGCCGATCTCGACGACGTCGGCCTCGTTCTCGTAGGGTGCAAACTTGGTCATAAGGTTCCTATTTACGGTTGCGGGACGGCTTGACGCGCACTTCCGGCAGCGCCAGCACGCGTTCCTTCTCGGCGTCGGACAGCGCGGGCAGCAGGTTGATGCCGATGATGCGCTCGAGCTCCGGGATCGGGATCACGTTCGCCTTCGCATCCGCCGCGTTCTCGACGAACCACGCGGCGCCGGCGCGCTGGCGCGGGCTGTACACGAGTTTATACAAATGGGTCGGCACGAGCACGTTGCCGATCTTCTTCAGGTCCGCGCCGAGGAAGGCCGGCCCCGTCACCACGTACAGGTCGCCCTCCTTCTTCGTCATCTTGCGCACGGCACCCTCGATGCCGGCCCACAGGTTGCGGTTGTTCTCGCCGTCCTGCGGGACGATGTTGGCGAGGCTGAAGCTGTCGCGCTGGCTGTCGCGGTCCGGCATGTCGCCGTTCGGGGCCATGTGGCCGCGGTCGTAGCCGCTGCGCGAGTAATCCGATAACTCCGCCCGCTGGCCGGCCGGCAGGCGCGATTCGGAATGGAACGAGTTTTCGCGCGACAAATCCTGCGCCGCCGCGATATTCTCTGCCTGCAGGTGTTCCGCCGACCACAGCGGCGTGCGCGTGATCCCCGAGTGCAGCACGCTGAACACATTGAAGCACAGGGTTTCCGTCTTGTTGCCGAGCTTGGGATTCGTGATGCGCGGCGCCTGGCCGGCCACGAAATGGTCGTCGCAGGATTGCGGTTGCGGGGCGCGCGCTTCCGTCTGGACGCGGGCCGGGGCCGGGTTCGTGGACTCGCGCTTGCACGCGCCGAGGGATAACAGCGATGCCAGCACGAGCGCCGGCGTGACAAACTTCTTGAACATGATGAAAAGACAAATCAACGATCGCGCCATTTTAGCCGACGCGCGCTTGCGCTTCCTCAGGGATTTCCTGTGTGCATAGCCGCGCACGCTTGAAATCTACCTGCATTTCCGAAAAGAATGCTATACAATCCCAGTTTCAAAAAGCTAAGTATATTTGTCCAAATTAAATGGCGATGGATAATTCCTCCATACCCGAGGACCTCCGACGCTTCGTGCTGACCAGCATCCCCTCGGTCCCTTTCCTGGAAGCGCTGTTGCTGATGCGCGCCAATCCGGACTACGCCTGGCGCCGCGATACGCTGGCGCGGCGGCTGTACGTGCGCGAAAAGACGGCGGAAGACCTGCTCGCCGACCTGTGCACGGCCAGGATCGCCGTACCGTGCGAGGAAGCCGGGGCCTATCGCTATGGCCCGGCCGATGCCGGCCTGCGCGAACGGATCGACCGCCTGGCCGATGCGTACGCGACGCACCTCGTCGAAGTCACCCACCTGATCCACTCTTCACTCGACCGCAAGGCCCAGCAATTTGCGGACGCGTTCAAATGGCGTAAGGATTCATGATGGCGATTACCATCTATTCGCTGTGTACATTGACGTCGCTGGCGTGCGCCTGGTTGCTGCTGGGCAGCTATCGCCGCACCGGCCACCGGCTGCTGTTCTGGAGCGGCGCCTCGTTCGCGGCACTGACCGTGAACAACGTGTTCCTCATGCTGGACAAGGTCGTGTTCCCGGACTTCTACCTGCTCCCCGTGCGCCAGGTGTCGGCCCTCGTGGCCATGCTCCTGCTGCTGTACGGCCTCATCTACGAGAAAGAATGACATGAGCGACCTGATTTCCGGCGCCATCGCCATGGCTTCCTTCGTGATCGCGCTGTTCTTCCTGCGCTTCTGGCGCAACTCGCGCGACCGCTTCTTCCTGTACTTCTCCCTGTCGTTCGGCATCGAGGGCGTGCACCGTATCGTGTCGGCGCTGACGTTCGACGAGGCCGAGGACACGCCCCTGCACTACCTCGTGCGTCTGCTGGCGTACGGGCTCATCCTGTGGGCGATCCTGGAAAAGAACCTGCCCGCGCGCCGCCGCGACGGCAAGTAGCGTGCGCCCGGCCGCCCTTCCCTGCGCCATAATCGGCCCGATGCCACTATCGGGAGGACGTCATGACAGGACAGGACAAACGCAAGGATCAAGGCGCCCAGCGCGCCGATCCGGGCCAGCAGCAGCGCGCCGAAAACCGCTCGGAGTCTCTGTTGCCAGGGGACGATGCCGGCGACGGCCGCTACGACGTGGCCGAGGAAGTGAACCTCGACCAGCAGTCGGACCAGCTGCGCCGCGTCGGCAAGCCGCCGAAGGACATCCCTAAACCGTAAGCCCCATCTTCAGGCCCTCGATCGCGTGGGCCTGCTCGATGTTTTCCAGCGCCGGCACGATGCGGCAGCGCAGGTGGTCGCGCACCTCGGCCGGCAGCGCATCCCAATAGGCCTGCGTCACCTGCAAGTCGTGCTTGTCGGCGTTGCGGCCGTCCGGCGCATCCACGCCCAGCACGAGCACGGGACGCGACTGCCGGCTGCGGTTCGCCGTGCCGCGGTGGATCGTCAGGGCCGAACGGGCCGAGATGTCCCCGACTTTCGGCAGCTTGCGCTGGGCGCGCGCCTCGTAGCGCGGGTACAGCGACTTGTCGGGAAACATGAGGTCGCCGCCGGCGAGGTCGTCCCATTGGGTACCGGGCGCGATCTCGAATGGGCCGATCTCTTCCGTCACATCCACCGTCGTGAGGTTGAAGGCGAGCGAATTCAGGCGGCGCCCGACCAGCGTTTCCGGCGGCGACGGGAAGTCGCGGTGCCACGGCTGGTGCATGGCGCCCGGGAACGGGATGTCGAAGCCGACCTCCACGATCTTGTAGTCCGGCCCCAGCACGGCCCGGCACACGGCGACGACCCACGGGTGCGTCGCCAGCTCGACGAAGCCGCGCAGCCGTTCCGGATGTACCTCGACGTAATAGCGGCACGGGCCGCGTTCGAGGGCGCCGTTCGGACGCGCACGCGCCTCGGCGAACAGGGTTTCGATGTCTTCCTTCAGTTGCGCTACCCACGCGGCGCTGAAGGCGCCCTTGCAGGCGATGATGCCGTCGCCGTACAGGCCGCCCATGATGGCGCCCACGTCGTAGCCGGCGCTCTCGTTCGATGCTTGCATGCTGATCTCCTCGCTAGACCTCGGCCATCCTACCGGCGATCGGCGGGAGACGGCGCCCGAATGTCACCGTTGACAGTTGGCCGTTCAGCTCCTACAGTCGCATCACGATGACTTCCACTTCCCGTGTGAGCGGCCGGATGCAGGGACGCGTGCTGTTCCTGTGCGACCGTCCCGTTTCCGACCCGGCCATCGGCACCGTAGCCGCCGAGATGGGCTACGACCTCGTGCGTGCGGGCACGCTGGACGAGGCGCTGGCCCACGCCCGCCACGGCGACGACCTGCCCGGCTTCGCCCTCGTCCTGGCCGGCTATTCCGGCAACGTCGACGCCCTGTTCGACAGCGTGCGCCGCCTGCGCGCCGCCCTGCCGGAGGCGCCCGTGATCGCGCACGGCGTGCCCGGCTCCCCGCCGTTCACGCTCGAGTCGCTGTACGACGCAGGCGCGCTGGCCGTGCTGCACGATCCCGTCTCCGTCCCCATCCTCAAGGCCAAGGCGCGCTTCTTCCTGGAAGCCTACGCCACGGCGGCCGAGCGACGCCGGGCGGAGACCGCGCTGCAGGACACCCGCGCGCGCCTGGAAGCCATCATCGCCGCGGCCGAGGTGGCCGTGTGGTCGCTGGACATCGCCACGGGCCGCGTCCGGGGGGACGCGCGCATGATCGAGATGTTCGGCCTGCGTCCCGAAGACGGGCAAGGCGCCGACGTGGCCACGTATTTCGCCGCGATCCATCCGGACGACGTGCCGCCGACCCAGGTCCTGCTCGGCCGCGCCATGGAGACGGGGGCACCGTACGATGCCACGTTCCGCGTCCGTACGCCGGACGGCGCGTGGCGCTGGGTGCTGGCGCGCGGCCACCTGGACCGGCATGCCGGCACGCGCGGCATGATGCGCGGCGTCGTGATCGACGCGTCGCTGCAGAAAGAGGCGGAGGAGCGGCTGCAGGCGAGCGAGGAACGCTACCGCACGCTGTTCGACGCGATCGACGAAGGCGTGTGCGTCGTCGAGATGCTGTACGACGATGCCGGCATCCCGAACGACTACCGCTTCCTCGAGGTCAATCCGGCGTTCGTGAAGGCCACGGGCCTCGCCCATGCCGTCGGGCGCACGATGCGCTCGCTCGTGCCGCAGCACGAATCCCGCTGGTTCGAGACCTACGGCCGCGTGGCGGCGACGGGCGAACCGGTGCATTTCGTCGACGAGGCGGCCCAACTGGGGCGCTGGTACGACGTGTACGCGGCGCGCGTGGGTCCGGCCGGCAGCCGCAAGGTGGTCGTGCTGTTCACCGACATCACGGAACGCCGCCGCACGGAGCTGGAATTGCGCCGCCTGGCCGACGACCTGGCCGAGCAGGACCGCCGCAAGACGGAATTCCTCGCCACGCTGGCGCACGAATTGCGCAATCCGCTCGCGCCCATCCGCAGCGGCCTGCAGCTGATGCGGCGCGCCCGCTCCGACCCGACCGCCATCGCGCGCGTGCAGGACATCATGGACCGCCAGCTCGACCACCTCGTACACCTCGTCGACGACCTGCTGGACGTGGCCCGCATCACGCGCGGCCAGGTCGACCTGAAGCCGGCGCTGGTGCCGCTCGCGGACGTGCTGAACGCGGCCGTCGAAACGAGCCTGCCGCTGATCGAGGCCGCACGTCGAGCTCGTGGCG
>NZ_JBKYMO010000171.1:0-11388 GCF_047302915.1 Massilia sp. CT11-108
GGGCCGGCCGGCACGCGCATCGGCTTCGTGCGCGCCGGCGCGGGCACCGGCGCCACGCATGCGACGCTCGGCTACGACTACACGCTCAGCAAGCGCAGCAGCCTGTACGCGTACACGACGCGCCTGGACAACCGCGCGAACGGGGTCTACGACTTCGCGATCAACGGTCTGGGTGCCACGCCGGGCGCGACGCTCAAGGCGTACGTGCTCGGCATGCGCCACAACTTCTGATCACGCGGCCTGCTTCTAAGCCCGCTTCTGCGCCGCGATCCAGCGCTCGACGATCTCGCCCAGCACGTCCAGCGGCACGGAACCGTTGCGCAGCACGACGTCGTGGAACGCGGGCAGCGAGAACTTCGCGCCCAGTTCCTGCTTCGCGTGCTCGCGCAGGTCGATGATGCGCAGCATGCCGATCATGTACGCGCACGCCTGGCCCGGCCACGCGACATAGCGCTCCACTTCCTGCGCGCCGATGCCGTAGGCGATCGCCTGCTCGCGCGTCCAGCCCTTCGTGTGCAGGCCCGTGTCGACGACGAGCCGGCGCGCGCGGAACAGTTCCGAGCCGAGGGCGCCCAGCAGGCCCGGGACGTCGCCCTCGTACCAGCCCTGCTCCACCGCGAGCCGCTCCGCATACAGCGCCCAGCCTTCGCTGTGCGCGCTGCCGCCGCCGAAGATGCGCTGGGCGCGGAACTTCGGCAGGTCCGTGCGCTCCTGCTGGATCGCGAGCTGGAAGTGGTGGCCCGGGACGGCCTCGTGGTACGACAGGCTGCGCATGCGGATCACGTCGAACGTCGGCCCGCGCATCGGCACCCAGAAGATGCCGGGTCGGCTGCCGTCCGGCGCGGGCAGCGAATAATGCGCCGCGGCCGACGGCTCCGTCAGCGGCGGCTCGCGGCGCACGTCGACCGGCGCGCGCGGCTTCAGGTCGAACAGCGCGTCGCTGCGTTTCAATGCGTCCTGCACGATGCCCGCATAGCGCTGCAGCAGTTCGGGGCGCGGATCAGGGTTACCCAACCCCGCGGTCTTGGGCTGGAACGTCGCGTCCAGCTGCTTCATGCGCTCTTCGATGCCGCCTTCCGCGTAGCCGAGGGCGCGCAGGTGCTTGTCCATCTCGGCCTCGATGCGCGCCACTTCGCGCAGGCCGATCGCGTGGATCTCTTGCGCCGTCAAATTCGTGCTCGTATAGGTCTTCAGCGCCTGCTGGTAGGCGGCCGCGCCGTTCGCCAGGCGCGCGATGCCGGCCGTGTCGTTCGTCTTCGGGTGCAGCTCCGCCATGTAAGCCTGCACGCGCAGGTACGCGGGGCGGATCTTCGTCTCGACGATGCGGGTGGCGTCGGCGATGGCGTTGGCGCGCGCATCCGGCGCCAGGTCCGCGAGCTTTTCGGTGCGCTGGGCGAACGTCGTCACGAGGACGTTCTGCTCGGCCGCCGGCTTCAGGAACAGGTCGACCTGGTATTGCGCGCGCTCGAGGATGAAGCGGGGCGGGATCAGGCCACGCCCCGTGGCGGCGCGGGCGCGCGCGAGGGCTTCGTCCATGCGCGTGGCCACCTGGTCCAGGCGCGCCAGGTAACTGGCGACGTCGGACGCGCGGCGCAGCGGATGCGTCGTCGTCATGAAGTTGACGAGGCCGATCTGCGTGCCGCCGAACTGGTTGAAGACGAACTGGTAATCCTCGTACGGCGCGCTGGCGACCGTGTTGGCCAGGCTCCAGCGCATCACGGACGCGGACGTGCGCTGTTCTTCGCCCAGTGGTCCGGCGAGGAATTTATCGAGCCGCGCGACGCCGGCCTGCGCCAGCGCGATCATCTTCTTGCGGTGCGCGGCCGTCAACGGCGTGAGCTGGCGATCCAGCGCTTCCTGCTCGGCGCCGTCGAAGTATTGCGTCGACGTGGCGAGCTGCGGATTGGCGCGGACCCAGTCGGCGGCGAAACGGTCGGACCAGGTGTCGAAGGCGGCGTCGGGTTTGACCGCCTGTGCGGTTTGCGCGGCCGCCGCGATGTTTGGCGCGGCGGTGCCGAGGACGAGGGGAACGAACAGGGTGGCGATGGCGGCGGCCGTGCGGGCGCGCGCGTGAAGATGGTTCTTGGGCATCTCTCTCTTTTCCATGGATAGTGGTAGTCGCCGGCTCGGTAAGCCTGGCGATGGCAATCTATCATGGATGAGTCTGCAAGAGGGCCGGGGTTACGCGTTTACCTCAGCCACCGCGGCGGAAACGGGAACCGGCCCCGCATACTTCCGCGTGAGCCACGCACGCACCGGCCGGTCGAACCAGCGCAGCAACGCGTACGCCAGAAGCACGATACCGATCTGCGATGCCGCCGCCACCAGCGCCACCCGCGCAGGCGCCGGATGCGTATTCCAGTTCCAGTGCGCGAACAGGTAGACGAACGCGTAGTGGACGACGTAGACGGGATAGGACAGTTCGCCCATGAACCGGCACAGTGCGCCGATCGCGCCCTCGGTCCGGGTCACGCCCGCACCCGCGGCCAGGACCAGCGGGAACACGACGATCACGCAGGCCGCTTCGAACAGGCCGTTCCAGGTGCCCATCTGGGGCGCCACGAAGATCGCGGCCAGCACCAGCGACAGGACGACGAACGGTTGCGGCACCGCCAGCCGGAACCCCGTCCGGTACACCAGCAGCCCGGCCAGGAATGGACAGGCGAGGCGCACCGGAGCGGCCCAGAAATCGGCCCATCCCCAGCCGTGGCTCAGGTCATTGAAATGATGCGCCGTCCACACCAGCGCGACGGCGCTCAGCACGCACAGGCCCACGTGCAGGCGCCGGGTCAATCTGTGCCCGAAGACGCCGTACAGGACGTTGGCGATGTATTCCTGGAACAGCGTCCAGCACGGCCCATTCAGCGAATGCGTTTCGCCGAAGCTGTTCGGCACGTTCGGCGTCGGCAGCAACAGCACGCTCAGCGCGATCGTGCCTGCGAACGCCGCGAGCGAGATCTTTTCGCCGATGCGCTGGGTGTCGCCGACGAACGGATCGAGCAGGTACACCGTCACGCTGATCGCCAGCGCCGCCAGCGTCATCGGATGGAGGCGGATCAGGCGGCGCTTGAAGAACCCGGACAGGGACAGCGCCTCGCGGGGCGCGGCGTGCGGCGCCAGGCGCGCGTCGTAGGCGTGGCCGAGAACGAATCCGGACAGCGCGAAAAAGAAATCGACGGCCAGGAAGGCATGGCCCATCGGGTTGTGGGCGATGTCGGGCACCATCATTTCCCAGAAATGGAACATGAGGACGCAGAGCGCGGCCGTACCGCGCAGGCCATCGAGGGCTTCGTAATGGGATTTCATCGGGGGCATAGGTTGAGGTCTCCGTTTTTTTGGGTAGAATGCCGGAGTGCAATAGGTATTTACAATGGCTTTGTCACAGTCCGGATTCCGCTGTTGCGAGACGGTTGCGGCGCCCATCGAACGGGCGGCGCCCCGTCCCCGTGCGCGGGTCGCTTACACGTCAACGATCAACCAGTGAAACAACGCACCTCACGCTATGTCGTCGCAATCCTGGCCTGCACGGCCGCCGGCGGCGTGTTCGCGCTGCCGTACATCCTGCGCGGCGCCGGCTGGAGCGCGCTGCTGTCCGTCACCATCAATTGCTGGCTGTGGGGCGCGCTGACGCCGCTTATCAGGCGCCTGCACGACCGCCTGGCCGCGACGTTCCGGCGCGCCCTGCCCCTGCTGGCTACCCATGCCGTGTGCGGGCTGGCGTTGACGGCGCTGTACGTCCTGACGGCGGCGGCCGTGGAAGACCGGCTCGGCCTGCTCGACTGGGATCCCTGGAGCCAGCCCCTGGGCCTGCTCGACTGGTTCTATTGGGCGATGCTCGTGTACTGCGTCATCATCGGTGCGCTGACCGGCCTGAAATACTATCGGCGGGTGCTCGTCGACGCATTGCAGATCGAGCGCTTGCAGCGCGGCTTTCTCGAAGCCCAGTTGAACACGCTGCGCACCCAGCTCGATCCGCACTTCCTGTTCAACGCGCTGAACGGCATTTCCGCGTGCGTCGAGCACGAGCCGAGGGTGGCCCGCCGCATGATCGAGCACCTGGGCGACCTGCTGCGCTTCACGCTCGACACCCGGAACCGGAGTGAGGTGAGCCTGGCCGACGAAGTCGAGTTCCTCGAGCATTACTTCGCACTGCACCGGATGCGCTTCGCCGAGCGCCTGGCGGTCACGGTGTCCGTCATGCCCGACGTGGCGCACACGCGCGTCCCGTCGCTGCTGTTGCAGCCGCTGGTGGAAAACGCGATCCGCCACGGCATTGCGGTCCGCGCGTCCGGCGGCAAGGTCGACGTGTCGGCGCGGCGCGTGGGCGACCAGGTCGAGATCCGCGTGACCGACGACGGCGTCGGGCTGCCGCCCGGCTGGACGATGGACGCCGCGCGCGGACTGGGCATCAGCGTGACGCGCGACCGCCTGGCGGCCATGTACCCGTCCGGTGCCAGCGTGTTCGCCATCGCGCCCCATCCCGGCGGCGGCACGCAAGCGACGATCGTCCTGCCCCTGACTTGAACGAGGAGATGCCGCGCATGCCGCCCGCCAGTCCATTGAAGATACTCGTCGTCGACGATGAAGCGCCGGCGCGGCGGCGTCTCGTCGACCTGCTGGCCAGGGTAGACGGGGTCGGCGAGGTGCTCGAAGCCGGGGACGGCGCGGCGGCCGTGCGGATGATCGCCGAGCATCGCCCCGCCGCCGTCTTCCTGGACATGCAGATGCCAGGGCCGTCCGGCCTGGACGTCGTCGGCACCGTCGGTGCCGGCCGCATGCCCGTCACCGTCTTCGTCACCGCCTACGACCAGTATGCGGTCCGCGCGTTCGAGGCCAGCGCCCTCGATTATCTGTTGAAGCCGTTCAGCGACGAACGCTTCGAGGCGGCCATGCGGCGCGTCCTCGCGCGGCTGGAAGAACACCGTCCAGCCGAAGAACCGCCGCGCTGGGACCGGCTGGTGGTAAAAACCGCGGGCGCCACGCACATCGTCAAGACGACGGACATCGACTGGATCGAAGCCGTCGGCGTCTACGTCAACCTGTACGTCGGCGGCAAGGCGCTGCTGTACCGGTCACCGATCCATGTGCTGGCCGACAAGCTGGATCCCGCCCACTTCGTGCGCATCCACCGCTCGGCCATCGTGAATCTCGAAAGCATCCTGCGCCTCGAACCGCTGTCGCACGGCGAGTTCGACGTGGTGCTGAAGCACGGCGGGCGGACGAAGGTCAGCCGCACCTACCGCGGCCAGTTGGAACAGCGCCTCGGCCAGGCGCTGTGAGTCCGCTCAGGGCTCGTCCGCGACGATCTCCAGCGCCCGCACGCCATCCCACCCCTTGGCCAGCCGCCAGTCGCGCAACGCCCCTTCCACGACGACCTGCCAGTGCGTGCGCTCCAGGTCCGGCAGCGCGACGCTGAACGAGCCGTCCGGCGCGGGCTTCACGAACACGCGCAGGTCGCGCCGCGGCAGGGTCGGATGCGCGAGGTAGATGGTGAACGGCGCCGCTTGTCCCGCCAGGCGGCCGGCCAGCGTGCCCGCGCGCGGATCGTATTCCGCCCGCAGCGACAGGCCCAGTGCCGTCGCCGCGCGGTCGCGGCGCAGGTCCTGGTTGATGGCCTTGCCCTGCTTGTAATAGTCGTCGACGACGAGGGCGTCCGGGTGGCCGGCGGCCAGCCAGGCCACGTAGCCGCCGCCGGCCAGCACGGTCGCCGGTCCGAGCATCAGGAGCCACGGCCAGCGGTGGGTGTACCAGGGAGTCGGAGTCGCGTGGATGTTGTATACTTATTATTTAAGCGCGGCACGATGAAGACGGCCTTCTCGGTCACGCGCAGTGCCGGATCGTCCTGCGCCGTCACGGTGAACGTCAGCGCATTCGATCCCGTGCGTGCGGCGCCATGGTCCACGCGCACGCGCAGGGGCACCGCACGCGCGGAGGCGCCGTCGAGCTCGACGAGGTCTTCGTCGGCGATCGCGGCCGACGGGATGCCGGAGACGCCGATGTGGAACAGGTGCGGACGCTCGCCCGTGTTCATCAGCTGCAGGCGGTACACGTTCTCGATCTTGCCGTCTTCGACTTCGCGGCCCATCGAGCCGCGGTCGCGGATCACGTCCAGCTTCAGCGGCGTGCGCAGCGCCAGCGCGGTGCCCAGGCCCGCCGCCATCAGGACGAACACGAGGCCGTAGCCGAGCGTGCGCGGGCGCAGCAGGCGGGCGCGGATCTGCTTCGCGTTCCAGCCGCCGGCGAGTGCGTTCTCGGTCGAATAGCGGATCAGGCCACGGGGCCTGCCTACCTTGTCCATCACGCCGGAACAGGCGTCGATGCAGGCAGCGCAGCCGATGCATTCGTACTGCAGGCCGTCGCGGATGTCGATGCCGACGGGGCAGACCTGCACGCACAGCGAGCAGTCGATGCAGTCGCCTCGGCGGTCGCCACCGTTTGCGCTGTCGCGCGCAGCATTGCGTTCCATCTTGCGCGGTTCGCCGCGCGCCGTGTCGTAGCTGACGATCAGCGTGTCGCGGTCGAACATCGCGCTCTGGAAGCGGGCGTACGGACACATGTACTTGCACACCTGCTCGCGCATCCAGCCCGCATTGCCGTACGTGGCGAAGCCGTAGAACAGGATCCAGAACGCTTCCCACGGGCCGAGGCCCAGGTGCGCCACCGCGTCGCCCAGCGCGCGGATCGGCGTGAAATAGCCGACGAAGGTAAAGCCCGTCCACAGCGCGACCGTGCCCCAGGCGAGGTGCTTGGCGCCGCGCTTGCCCAGCTTTTCCAGTGTCCACGGCTGGCGGTCGAGGCGGATGCGCGCACTGCGGTCGCCTTCGATGCGGCGCTCGATCCACAGGAAGATCTCCGTGTAGACCGTCTGCGGGCAGGCATAGCCGCACCACACGCGCCCCGCCACGGCGGTCACGAGGAAGAGGCCGTACGCGCAGATGATCAGCAGGCCCGCGAGATAGATGAAATCCTGCGGCCACAGCACGAGGCCGAACAGGTGGAACTTGCGCGCGCCCAGGTCGAACAGCACGGCCTGGCGGCCGTGCATGGACAGCCACGGCAGGCCGTAGAACAGCGCCTGCGTGAGCCAGACGCAGGCCCAGCGCAGGGTGGCGAACGGGCCCTTCACCTCGCGCGGATGGATGTCCTCGCGCCTGGCGTACATCTTGATGACCGCCTCCTTGGGCGCGCGCGCGTTCATTTTGCCGCCACCTCGCGGGGCGTGCCCGGCGTGTTGGACAGCGACCAGACGTAGGCGGCCAGCACGTGCGCCTTGCCTTCGCCGAGGAATTCGCCCCACGCGGGCATCGTGTTGTTGCGGCCCTTGCGGATCGTCTCCATGATCGTCTCCGCGCTGCCGCCGTACAGCCATACCTTGTCGGTCAGGTTCGGCGCGCCCAGCATCGGATTGCCGTGCGCGTCGGGGCCGTGGCATGCGGCGCAGGCGGCGAACTTCGGCTTGCCGAAGGCGACCTTGATCGGGTCGGCCGGCGCGCCGGAGAGACTCATCACGTAGTGCGCGACGTTTTCCACGTCGTTGTCCGAGCCGAGCGCCGCCCCCATCGGCGGCATCTGGCCGTTGCGGCCCTTCATGATCGTTTCCTTGATCACCGACGGTTCCCCGCCGTACAGCCAATCGGTATCCGTCAGGTTCGGGTAGCCCTTGTTGCCGCGCGCATCCGAGCCGTGGCATTGCGCGCAGTACGTGAGGAACAGGCGCTCGCCGATGGCGTGGGCCTGCGGATCGCCTGCCACGTCCTTGAGGTCGCGCTTCAGGTATTGCGCGAACAGGGGGCCGTAGTCGGCATCGGCCTTCGCCAGTTCCTGCCTGTACGCGCCGGCCGATTGCCAGCCGAGGCGGCCCGCATAGCTGCCGAGGCCCGGATACAGCACCAGGTAGCCGATGGCGAACAGGATCGTCAGGTAGAACATGAACATCCACCAGCGCGGCATCGGCGTGTTCAGTTCCGTCAGGTCCTCGTCCCACACGTGGCCCGTCGTCTTTTCGGGCTGGCCGTGTTCGTCCAGGCGCACCTTGTGGCGCGACTGCGACCACAGCAGGATCGCGCAGCCCGCGATGCCCAGCACCGTGATCAGGACGATGTACCAGTTCCAGAAACCGCTCGTGAAGTCAGACATAGTCGTCCTCCACTTCTTCATCGGCAAAGGGCAGCGCGGCCGTCGCGGCGAAATCCGGTTCCTTGCGCAGCAGGAAGGTCCAGGCGAGGATGCCCAGGAAGGTGGTGAAACTCACGACCGTCATCACGCGACTCGCGTCGTCGAATATATGTTGGATGGCCATCTCAATTCCTCGATTTGATTTGCGTGCCGAGACCCTGCAGGTAGGCGACCAGCGCGTCCTGCTCGGTCTTGTCGGCCAGCTGCGCCGGCGCGTCCTTGATGTCCTGCTCCGTGTACGGGACGTTCAGGCGCTGCATCGCGCGCATCTTCGGCACGATCGACTGCGGGTCCAGTTTCGCCGTGGCGAGCCACGGATAGCCGGGCATGTTCGATTCCGGCACGACGTCGCGCGGGTTGTCGAGGTGCGTGCGGTGCCACTCGTCCGAGTAGCGGCCGCCGACGCGCGCCAGGTCGGGGCCGGTGCGCTTGGAGCCCCACTGGAACGGGTGGTCGTAGACGAATTCGCCCGCGACCGAATAATGGCCGTAGCGCTCCGTCTCGGCGCGGAACGGGCGGATCATCTGCGAGTGGCAGTTGTAGCAGCCTTCGCGGATGTAGACGTCGCGGCCCGCGAGGCGCAGCGGCGAATACGGCTTCAGGCCGGCGACGGGTTCGGTGGTCGAATGCTGGAAGAACAGCGGCACGATCTCGACGAGGCCGCCGAACGAGACCACGACCAGCACGAGGCCGATCAGCAGCCAGGGGTTCTTCTCGATCCACTCATGGGTGAATTTCATGGTTATGCTCCTGCGTGTTCTATCAGGCGTGTTCCGGGACCGCATGCGTCGTGCCATGCGAAGGCAGTGCGGGGATGCGCGCGTCGACGGACTTCGTGCCGCGCATCGTCAGCCACGTGTTGTACGCCATCAGGCACATGCCGGTCAGGTACATCAGGCCGCCGCCGAAACGGATCACGTAGTACGGATACGTCGCCTTGACGCCTTCGACGAAGGTGTAGGTCAGCGTGCCGTCCGGGTTCACGGCGCGCCACATCAGGCCCTGCATCACGCCGGCGATCCACATCGCGGCGATGTACAGCACGATGCCGATGGTGCCGAGCCAGAAGTGCGTCTCGACGAGCGCCATGCTGGCCATCTGCTTCTTGCCGGCGAGGCGCGGGATCAGGTAGTACAGGGAACCCATCGTGATGAAACCGACCCAGCCCAGCGCGCCGCCGTGCACGTGGGCGATGCCCCAGTCCGTGTAGTGCGACAGCGAGTTGATCGTCTTGATCGACATCATCGGGCCTTCGAACGTGGCCATACCGTAGAACGACAGAGACACGATCATGAATTTCAGCAGCGGGTCCGAGCGCAGCTTGTGCCACGCGCCGGACAGGGTCATGATCCCGTTGATCATGCCGCCCCACGACGGCGCCAGCAGGATCAGCGAGAACACCATGCCGATCGACTGCGTCCAGTCGGGCAGCGCCGTGTAGTGCAGGTGGTGCGGACCGGCCCACATGTAGGTGAAGATCAGGGCCCAGAAGTGCACGATCGACAGGCGGTACGAGTACACCGGACGCTCGGCCTGCTTCGGGATGAAGTAGTAGACCATGCCCAGGTAGCCGGCCGTGAGGATGAAACCGACGGCGTTATGGCCGTACCACCACTGGATCATCGCGTCCTGCACGCCGGCGTACATCGAGTACGACTTGAACAGCGTGACGGGCATCGACATGCCGTTGACGATGTGGAGGATGGCCACCGCGAGGATGTAGCCGCCGAAGAACCAGTTGGCGACGTAGATGTGCTGCACGCGGCGCTTGACGATGGTGCCGAAGAAGACGACGGCGTACGCGACCCACACGACGGCAATCAGGATGGCGATCGGCCATTCCAGCTCGGCGTATTCCTTGCCGCGCGTGAAGCCCAGCGGCAGCGTGATGGCGGCCGCCATGAGCACCGCCTGCCAGCCCCAGAACGTGAAGGCGGCCAGCCGGTCGGAGAACAGCCGCACCTGGCAGGTGCGCTGCACGACGTAGTACGACGTGGCGAACAGGCCGCAGATGCCGAACGCGAAGATCACCGCGTTCGTGTGCAGCGGCCGCAGGCGGCCGTACGTGAGCCACGGGATATCGAAGTTCAATGCCGGCCAGGCGAGCTGCGCGGCAATCCACACGCCCGCGAGCATGCCGATCACGCCCCAGACGACAGTTGCGACGGCAAACTGGCGCACGATCTTGTAGTTATAGTTTAGACTGCTGTCCAAGGTGCACTCCCTGAAGAATAAGAAAGACGACACCGTCAGGGTAGGTTTCCTGGGGGTTCCAAATCCTTGATGTGAATCAAAAATTCCAGATTGGGTCCAAGGAAGGAGCCGGCTTCTTCCTCGATGTTGCTGAAAGCAGACTGGCGTTTTGAACGGACGATATGAAGTGCGTCAAACATGACGCTCACAACGAAGAGGACGAGGACCATGCCGCCAATTTCACCTAAACTCCACGAGCAACTCGGCCAGCGCCTGCACAAGGCGCGCGAGGATGCGCTGGCCGCCGTGCGTGCGCGCACGGATGGCGATACCGACGACCGCCCGGCGATCTCGCCGAATGCCCATATGGGCCAGAACGACGACGCGCCGGCGGGCGAGATGCTCAGCCATAACGAGGAACACCTGGCCGAACACGAAGCGAACCTGCTGCACGAGATCGACGCGGCGATCGGGCGCCTGGAATCGGGCGCGATCGGGATCTGCGAGTCGTGCGGGCGCGATATTCCGGAAGCGCGGTTGCTGGCGACGCCGACGGTGCGGACGTGTATCGCTTGCCAGGAGCGGATCGAGAAGGAACAGCGGACGGGCCGTGGGCCGAGCATGTAATACCTTCGCTTGCGCGGATCACCGTCATCCCCGCGCAGGCGGGGACCCATACTGAGCCTCTGAAGTCGAACGCCGAGATCCGCCCGGGTGTTTCCGACGTACTGAATGCTGATCTTCAGCATGGGTTCCCGCCTGCGCGGGAACGACGGAGTCCGTCAATCGTCGTCGCCGAGAATCCGCAACGCCGGCCCTTCGAGATCGTCGAACTGCCCGCTGTCCGCCGCCCCGAAGAAGACCCGCACCGCGTGCCAGGAGCGGATCGAGAAGGAACAGCGGACGGGCCGCGGGCCGAGCATGTAACGTCGTCCCCGCGCACGCGGGGACCCATACTGAGCCTCTGAAGTCGAACGCCGAGATCCGCCCGGGTGTTTCCGACGTACTGAATGCTGATCT